>SYDD01000145.1 GCA_005786775.1 Opitutaceae bacterium | reverse complement strand
CGACACGGCTTGGGGCGCGATGTCCAACCGCCTCCTCGGTCCGGGGCTCGCCGGCCTGATGCTGGCGGGCGTGGTGGCCGGCACGATGTCGACCCTCGCGGCCAAGGCGCTGGCCATCTCCTCGCTCTTTGTCCGCAACGTTTTCCGCCAGATCTGGCCCGACCTCTCCGAGGCCCAGGGCGTCTTCCTCGCCCGCTGCACCATCGTCGCCGTGCTCGTGCTCGGCACCGTGGCCGGCTGGCTGATGCGGGACTTCTTCTCGATCATCAACCTGGTCCTCACCGTCAACCTGCCCTTCGGGGCCGCCGTGCTGGTGACATTCTTCTGGCGGCGCGTGACGGCCGCGGCCGTCTGGTGGTGCGTGCTCCTGACGACGCTGGTGGTGCTGGTGGTGCCCTGGACGGCCTCGCACGTGCCGGGCCTGCGCGATCATCCCGCGCTGACGGCCGCCGCCGGCGCCCCGGGCGCCGCGCCCGCCCCGCTCTACTTCAACCAGTTGGTGCGCGCCCGCCCCGGGGACCCCGCCAGCCCGCTGGTGGCTGGACCCGGGCTGAACCGCTTCAATCTGGAATGCTGGCTGCTCTCCCGCTGCGGGGTCGAGATGGACGGCCGTTCCCGCACCGAGCGCCTCACCCTGCAGTTCCTCTTCGACGCCGCGTTCCCGTTCCTGGTCCTGCTCGGGGTGAGCCTAGTGACCCGCCCGACGGACCCGGCGCGGGTGGCCCGCTTCTATGGTCGGATGAAGACGCCGGTGGGCGCGACCCCCGAGCTGGAGCAGGCGGCGCTCGCGGAAACCGAGCGCCGGCCGGACCGCTTTGACCACACCAAGCTGTGGCCGCGTTCCAACTGGGAATTCTGCCGCTGGGACCGGGTCGACACCGTCGGCTTCCTCGCCTGCTGCGCGCTGTCGGGCGCGATCGTGCTGCTGTTCGTCGCGCTGCTCCGCTGGGCCGCGCCCTGAGGCGTGACCGGGCGGCAGGGGCGGGGCGTGCTTTGGGCTCGGCAACTTCGGCCCGCGGCGTTCGTCTCCCTCCCGTATGAGACTGTCCCTCGCCGCCTTGTTGGCGCTGGCCGGCCCGCTGGCCGCCGCGGAACCCGCCCCCGCCGCGGAACCGGTCGTCGAGCTGCCCCGTTTCGTGGTGACCGACAACCGCGAGCTCCCGCCCCCGGAGGCGTGGCGTTACGCGGCGATCCCGGGCTTCGAGATCCTGAGCAACGCATCGGACCGCGCGACGCAGCGGCTGCTGCGGGACTTCGCGATGTTCCGCCAGGCGCTGGGCCACGTCTGGCCCCAGCCCGGGCGCCACCCGCAGACCACGTCGCTCATCCTTTGCGCGAAGCGGGGTAAGTTCCAGGACTTCATCCCCGCGGGCCGCTACGTGCCCGACGCGGGGTTCGCCAGCGTCTTCCTCAAGCAGGGCGCGCAGACCGCGATCGTCATCGACCTGCAGGCGACGACCCTGAACGTGCTGAACGTCGATGGCCTGAACGACGCAGCCACCGGCACCGACTCGGGAATGGTGTCGGTCGACCACGACAAGCAGCTGTACCGCGAGTACGTGCGCTACCTGCTGAGCAGCAGCGAGCCGCGCCTGCCGGCGTGGGTGGAGGAGGGCCTCTCGCAGATCATCATGCGGATGGAGTTCGACCGGCGCTGGATCTCCTTCGCCAAGCTGGAGGACCCCAACACCATCTCCGCGCAGGCGGCGATGGTGCAGCAACTCAACGCGCTGGGGGCGGGGGAGGAGGGCGCGGAGTTGATGGCGCTGCCCGGAGCTCCGGCGGAGGACCGGGATTTCAACGCGGCGCTGCAGCGCAAGGCGCTCGTCCCCTTGGACAAGTTCTTCGCCGTCGCGCACGACTCGTCGGAGGCGACCAACGTGCTCGGCAACAACCGCTGGGCGAAGCAGGCGTACGCGTTCGTGCATATGTGCCTGTACGGCCTGAACGGGAAGTACCAGAAGCAGTTCGCCACCTTCCTGCAGCGGCTGGCCCGCGAGCCCGCCAGCGAGGAGCTGTTCCGCCAGGTCTTCAACCGCACCTACAAGCAGATGCTGCTGGAGCTGCGGGGCTACATCGACTTCACGGTCTACCAGCACCGCGAGTACCGGTCGAAGGAGGACGTGATCGTGCCGCCGCCGCCGGTGGAGCTGCGCGACGCGACGCAGGCCGAGGTGGGACGCATCAAGGGCGAGGCGATGGTGCTGGCCGGCCGGGTGAAGCCCGCCCGCGCCGAGCTCGCCGCGCCTTACACCCGCGGGGAGCGCGACCCGTACCTGCTGGCCGCGCTCGGCCTGTACGAGCAGCGGCACGGCGACGCGGCCCGGGCGCGCAAGTTCCTTGAGGCCGCCTTCGCCGGCGGCGCCCGGCGTTCCGAGGCCAACCTCGAGCTCGCCCGCCTGCGCCTGGCCGAGGCCCTCGCGGCCCCCGGCGCGGGCACGCAGCTCGCTCCCGCCCAGACCCGGGCCGTCCTCGCTCCCCTGCAGCTCGCGCACGGTAAGCCGCCGCTGCTGCCCGCGGTCTACGACGTCGCGGGGGACGCATGGGCGCGCAGTACGGCCACGCCGACGCGCGAGGAAGCCAAGCTGATGGTGGAAGGGGCGATGCTGTTTCCGACGCGCCTGCGCACGGTCTTCCAGGCCGGGGTGCTGGCCCGGGACGCCGGTGACCTGCAGTCCGCCCACGCCTTGGCCGACCACGGGATCAAGTACGGGCCGACGCCCGAGGCCCGTCAGCGCTTCACCGGCCTCAAGGAATCCCTTCCCCCGGCACCCCCGGCCACCGCGCCGGCCTCGCCGGCGGCCCCGGCGCCGCGCTCCTGAACCCCGATGCTTGCCCGCCTGCTCCTCCTTGCGGCCCTGCTGGCCGCGGTCCCGGTGGCCGCCGCCACCCCGCCGGCGGCTGGCGCCCCGTCCGGCCCGATCGTGGAGCTGCCGGTGTTCGAGGTGAGCGATTCGCGCGTGCTCCCGCCGCCTGAGGAATGGCGTTACGCGGAGATCCCGGGCTTCGAGATCCTGTCGCGCCTCTCGGAGCGCGAGACGCGGCGCTTCGTGGCGGACTTCCTGCTGCTGCAGCAGGTGATCGAGATCATCATGCCGGGCCTGACCCGCGGGCAGGTCGCGGTGCCGACGGCGCTCATCCTGTGCGGGCGCGGGCGGGGATTCGACGAGTTCCTGCCTGTGCGCGACCGCGCGGAGCGGTTCGCGATGAACAGCCTGTTCCTCCAGAATCCGGAGCGGGCCGCGATCGTGGTCGACTTCGCCCTGCAGGAGCTCCGCTTCAGCGACGCGGAGACGGTCGAGAGCGACCCGTACCGCTCGTTCTACATCGAGTATTTTCGCCACCTGATCCGCCGCCAGCTCGCCGCGCCACCGCCGGCGTGGTTCGAGGAGGGTCTCGTCCAGCTTTTCGGCGCGATCGATTTCTCGCGCGAGACGATCACCTTCGGCCAGATCGGCGACGGTTTCGGCGCGGAGAAGCTCGGCGACTTCAACCAGGTCCTCTCGCGTAAGGCCCTCGTGCCGCTCGGCGAGATGCTGCGGACGGAGGGCCCGCGCCAGCGCACACGCTACTGGAAGGCCCAGTGCTACGCGTTCGTCCACCTCTGCCTCTACGGGAACAACCGGAAGTACCAGAAGCCCTTCCTCCAGTTCGTCACCCGGCTCGGGAACGAGCCGCTGAGCGAGCAGCTCTTCAAGGAATGCTTCAACCGCACCTACCGCCAGATGGCCCTCGAGATCCGGAGCCACTGCGAGTTCACGGTCTACAACGCGATGCGCTTTCAGGCGAAGAAGGGCGAGGCGCTGCCCGCGCCCCCGCCGGTCGAGCTGCGGGCGGCCGCGGACGCGGATGTCGGCCGCATTAAGGGAGAGGTGCTCCGGCTGGGCGGCCACGGAGACTCCGCCCGCAACGCGCTCATCGCGCCGTACGTCCGCGGCGAACGCGACCCGCGGCTGCTGGCGGCGCTCGGGCTGGACGAATTGGAGGCCGGGCGCCGCGACCGCGCGCGGCGCTTCCTCGAGGCGGCGGCGCAGGCCGGGGCGGTCCGGGCCCGGGCGCACGTCGAGTTGGCCCGGCTGCGCCTCGCGGAGGTCCGCGGGCGGCTCGCGGGTCCCGGCGGCAAGCTGGACGAGGCGCAGGTGACGGCCGTCCTCACGCCCCTCTTCACCGCGCTGAAGCAGCCGCCTCCCCTCGCGGCCGCCTACGGCCTGATCGCCGAGACGTGGATGCAGTCCGCGGTGACCCCGCAGGCGGAGCATCTCGCCGTGGTGATCGAGGGCCTCAACCGGTTCCCCCGTGATTTAGCCCTCCTGCAGCAGGCCGCGCTGCTTGCCCAGCGGCGCGGCTTCCCCACCGAGGCGAAGGCGATGGCCGAACGGGGGATCAAGCTCGCCCGCGAGCCCGCCGACCGCGAGCGCTTCCAGCTGCTCCGCGCCTCGCTCGACGCGCCTGCGCCTGCGCCCGCGGCCGCCCCGGCGCCCGCGCGGGACTCGTTTCTCGACGGCCTGACCACCCTGGAACGTCCCGTCGCTCCTCCCCCGCCGCCTCCCACCGAACGCAAATGATCCGCAAGGCCTTCGTGATGAGTGTCCATCCCGGTGCCGAGGCCGAGTACGCCCGCCGCCATCAGCCCATCTGGCCGGAGCTCGAGGCCGCGCTCCGCGCCCACGGGGTGCACAACTATTCGATCTTCCTCCACGAGGAGACCCGCCAGCTCTTCGCCTACGCAGAGATCGAGAGCGAGGAATGCTGGGCCGCGATCGCCGCGACCGACGTCTGCCGCCGCTGGTGGCGGCAGATGGCCGACGTGATGCCCGCTGAGCCGGACGCCCGGCCGGTCTCGCGCGGGCTGCGCGAGGTCTTCCACCTCGACTGACTCAGCCGCCCGCGGGCGGGCGGATCACCCCGCCTAGGGACGTAGCCAGGGCACGAGAGGCACGTTTTGTTCCCGGATGGCGGCGACGGCGAGCGCCGCCACCGCGTCCGCCCCGGCCGCCACGAAGTGCGTGTCATCCTGGCGCCCTTCCGGGATCCGCGGGTGCGCGCCCGGGGCGAGCCACATGAAGAAGCGCCGCGAGGGCACGTCGCCCTCCCGCTGCAGCCAGGCGGCGGTCGCCCGCTCGAGGTCGATGAGGGGGACCTGCTCCTCGCGCGCCACCGCGCGGACAGCCTCGGTATAGTCGCCGTGGGTGTCGCGCAGCCGACCCGCGGCATCGAATTTGCGCCGGCAGACCGGCGTGGCCAGCAGCGGCACCGCGCCCCGCGACCGCGTTTCCCGGACGAAGCGCCGCAGGTTGTCCCGGAACGTCGTGGCCGGGTCCGTGTACCGCTTCGGGTCCTCCCGCTTCTCGTCGTTGTGCGCGAATTGGATGAGCGCGAAGTCCCCTGGCCGCAGCTCCGCGGCGAGCTTCGCCCAGCGGCCCTCATCGAGGAAGCTCTTGGTGCTCCGGCCGTTCATCGCGTGGTTGCGCACCGCGACCCCTTCACGGAGCAGCGGGGCGAGCGCCATCCCCCAGCCGCGCTCCGGCAGGTCGAGCGGCTTGTCCGCCATCGTGGAGTCTCCGGCGAGAAAGACCCGGGGCGATTCCGCCGCCGCGGCGGCGGGCGCGCAGGCGGCGAGGGCGAGGAGCAGCGTTAACAAGTGTTTCATCGGGAGGCGTGGGTCCAGGGCAGGGGAAGGTCCAGATCGACGTTGCCACCGCTCAGGATGATCCCGATCCGGCGGCCCGCGGTCGGCACGCGGCCCTCCATCAGCGCCGCGTAGGGCACGGCGGCCGAGGGCTCGACGACCACATTGAGCGTCTCGAACAGGAGGCGCATCGCCGCGATGATGCCCGCCTCGCTGACGGTGACGATGTCGTGCACGTGCCGGCGGGCGAGCGCGAGATTGGGTTCGCCGATCGTCGTGCGCAGACCGTCGGCGATCGTCCGCGGATCGTTCATCGGGACCCGCGTCGTCCCGTGGAAGGAGCGGGCGGCGTCGTCCGCCCCGGCGGGTTCGGTGCCGATCACCTGCGTGTCCGGGCGCAAGGCGCGGACCGCGACGGCGGTGCCCGCCAGCAGGCCGCCGCCGCCGACAGGGCAGAGCATGGCATCGAGGTCGGGGACATCCTCCAAGAACTCGACCGCCGCCGTGCCCTGGCCGGCCATCACGCGTTCGTCCTCGAAGGGGTGGACGAGGTTCGCGCCGGATGCCGACAGGATCGCGGCGCAGGCGCGCTCGCGGGCCTCCTGGGTTGGTTCGCAGAATGTGAGGCGTCCGCCGTAGGCCTCGACCATCCGGACTTTGGGGCGGGCGGCGTTGCGGGGCATCACGATGTGCGCGGGGATGCCGCGGAGCTTGGCGGCGCGGGCGAGGGCGGCGGCGTGGTTGCCCGAGGAATGGGTGGCGACGCCGCGCGCGGCCTCGGTCTCACCCAGGGAAAATACGGCGTTGGCGGCGCCGCGCGCCTTGAAGGCGCCGGCCTTCTGCAGGTTGTCGCATTTGAAGAACAGGCGCCCGCCGCCGGCCGCGTCGAGCCGCGCGTTCGTCAGCACGGGCGTCCGCGTGACGTGGGCCCGGATGCGGTCGTGTGCGGCCCGGATGGCGGCGAGGTCGAGGCTCATCGGCGCAGCTTGCCCGCGGGGCGCGGCGGCTGCAACCTCCGGGGATGGTCAAGAAGCTGCTGCACACCCGCCTCCGCGTGAACGACCTCGAGCGGTCCGTCCGGTTCTACCAGGACGCGCTCGGGTTGACGGTTGCCCGTCGCAGCGTCTCGCCGCGCGGCGCGCAGGTCGCCTTCCTCGCGACCCCGGGCAGCGAGGAGGAGATCGAGCTGTGCCAGCTGCCTTCCAGTCCGCCGGTGCAGGTCCAGCCGGACCTGATGCACCTTGCCTTCGAGGTCGAGGACCTGACCGCGTTTGCCGCCGAGCTGGCGCGCAAGGGTTACCCGCTCTCGGACGGGCCGACGCTGACCGGCAGCGGTTCCACCATCGCGTTCATCGACGCCCCCGAGGGCTACGAGGTGGAGCTGATCCAGCGGGCGCGGCGCTGAGCGGCCGGCGCTGGCCGCGTTCCCACGCGAAGAGGAACTGCTGCGCGAGGCCCGCGTGGGGCCCGAAGTGCGAGCGGCCGAAATGGGCCACCTGCGCCGGCGACCAGCCCTCCAAGCCATAGTGGCGGGTGAGCGCCTGCAGGATCCAGGTGTCCACCGGGAACGCTTCAAGCCGCCCGGCGCCGAACAGCAGGACGCAATCCGCGACCTTCGCGCCGACGCCCGGCAATTCGAGGAGGCGGGCGTGGGCGGCCGGGTAGGGCAGGGCCTCGGTCTCCTCGAGCCAGCCCGGGCGCGCGGCGAGGTAGCGCGCGGTCCCGGCGACGTGGCGGGCGCGGAAACCCAGTAGGCAGCGCCGCAGCTCCGTCTCGGGCGCGGCCGCGAGGGTGGTCCAATCCGGCAACGCGTGGGGACCGCCGGGATAGAGGGGCCGACCAAGGCGGGCCGCCAGCAGCTCGAGCATCTGCTTGATCTGCACGATCTGCTTGGTCGCGCTGCAGAGAAAGGCGAGCAGGGTCTCGCCAAAGGGTTGCCGCAGCAGGCGCAGGCCGGGGAACGCGGCGACGCAGCGCGCCAGGTGTGCGTCGCTCCGCCAAGGCAGCGCGTCGGTCGCGGCCGCGAAGTCCGTGCCGGTGGCGAGATAGGCCGCAAGGTCCGCTGGCCCGGTCGCGGTGCCGGCCGGCGCCCACTCCGGCCGGCCCCCGGCATCCAGGCGCACGCGGACAGCGTGGCGGACCCAGACGCCGGTGAAGTCACCGGTGGCGGAATCCTGGTTCCAGCGGAAGGCCTGCCCGCGGTCGAGGATCTCGGCGAGCACCGCCGGAGTCAGTTGCGGCAGGCCGCTCAGCGGCGACCAGGGGTCGGTGGCCATCGCTCAGGGAGTCGGATCCACCCAGAGGAAACTGCGCTCTTGGGCGAGGACGCGTCCCTCGGCGCCCAGCACCCGGAGCCGCCAGGCGACGGGCTGCGCCCGTTTCCCGCCCGGCCAGGCGTCCCCGGTCAGTCCCAGCTCGACCACTTCCTCGCCCGCACGCAGCGGGGCCGGGAAGCGGTGCAACGCTGGCTCGGGCCCGTCGGGCCGGAGGACCGCCACTTCGAAGACCGCCTCGGGCACCGAGGGCCCCCGCGTTCGCACCAGAAAGTAGAAACCGCCGCGCTGCTCCGCCGCCGTCCGCAGCACCCGGCGGGATCCCGCATCTGGGGCGGCGCCGAAGTACTCCCGCAGGCGCGTGAAGTCCTCCGCGTCCTTCCAGCCCGGCCACACGCGCACCAAGGCTAGCTCCGGCGCGGCGGCGGCCGCGGCGGCAGCCGCGAGGCAGAGAAGCAGCAGGATGCGGAGCGGGGACATCCGGGGACGTTGGGCGGCGGGGGCGCGCGCCGCAAGCCGCGGGCTTTCAGGGGGGCGCCAGCTCCACGCGGTGGAACCGATGCAGGCCGAGCGGGGCCGGCTCCCAGCCGCGCACCGCCGGATCCAGCAAGTAGGTCTGTGCGCCGTGTACTAACGGGGTCACCGGGGCTTCCTCCAGCAGCCGCGTCTCCGCGCGCCGCAGCAGTGCCGCGCGCGCGGCCGGGTCGGCGGTCTCGCGGGCTTTTGGGAGCAGCCCGTCGTAAGTGGCGTCCGACCAGCCAGTCCAATTGTTACCCCCGCCGGTCACGAAGAGGCCGAGAAAGGTGAGGGGATCGGCGTAGTCCGCGACCCAGCCGAGTAGCGCCGCGGTGTGCGCGCCCTGCTGCTGCTGTTCGAGCCAGGTCTTCTGCTCGACCACCTCGATCGTCGCGGTGACGCCGATCTGCCGCCACATCTCCTGCACCGCCTCCGCGACCTTGGGCAGGTGGCCGTCGTTACGGGCGAGGAGGGGGATCGCGGGCAGGCCGCGCCCCTGCGGAAAACCCGCCGCCGCGAGCAGCCGGCGGGCGGCCTCCGGGTCGGTGCGGGCGCCCGCCTGTGGCGTGTACTCGCCGCAGCCTGGGGGCACGAAACTGGCGGCGGGTGCGCGGGCGCCGGAGTAGACTGCGCGGGACAGGGCGGCGCGATCGATGGCGAGCGCGAGCGCGCGCCGCACGTCGGGCCGGTCCAGCGGCGGGCGCCGGACGTTGAGGTTGAGGTACCAGGTGTTAAGCAGTGGATCCACCCGCAGCCGCGGATCCGCGGCATCCCGGTACGCGCCAAGGCGACTCGCGGGGAGATCGAAGGTCACGTGGAGCTGGCCGGCGCGGAACGCGTGCTCCTCGGCGCCCGGCTGTTCCATCGGTATAAATTCGATCCGCTGCAGACGGGTATTCGCCGCTTCCCAGTACGCGGGGTTGCGTGCGACTGCGATCCGCGCCTGCGGTCGCCACTCGACGAGGGTAAAAGCGCCGTTGCCCACGAGGTTGCCCGGGCGGGTCCACGCGGTGCCGCGGCGTGCCCCAGCGTCAAAACGTTCCAGGGTCGCGCGATGCACGGGATACCAAGCCGGGTGGGCCACGAGGGTGGGGAGGTAGGGCACGGGATGGGCGAGGTGCAGGCGGAGGGTGCGTTCGTCGACGGTCTCCACCCCGACGCGCCCGAAGTCCGGCGTGCGCCCCTCATGGAAGTCCCGCGCGCCGCGCAGCACCCAGAGGAGATGGGCCGAGGGCGAGCCCAGCGTGGGGGTGAGCACGCGGCGAAAGGCGTACGCGAAGTCGCTGGCGGTGACGGGCTCGCCGTTGGCCCAGCGCGCCTCGGGCCGGAGGTGGAAGGTCCAAGTGCGACCGTCGGGGGAGGTCTCCCACCGGGTGGCGGCGCCGGGAAGGCCCCGCGAGGTGCGTTCCTCGAGCACGGTGAGGCCCTCGAACAGGGCGCTGACCACGATCATCTCGGTGAACGCGTCGACCGTGTGGGGATCAAGGTCCGCCGGCTCCGCTTGGTTGCCCACCAGCAAGGTGCCGGTGCGCCGTCCGGCTTCCGCCGGGGTTTCCCGCCCGCCGCAGCCGGCGAGCAGAGCCAGGAGCCCCACCGCGCAGCATCCAGAGATCGTCCGCATCCCCGGAGCAAAGTCTCGTCCCGGACTGGGCCAAGGCATTTCCGGGGGCCGTCGCGCCCAAAATCGGGATGGCGTTGGGCCGACCTGCCCGCCTAGAAACGGGGATGAGCTGCTCGCCCCGTCACCCCGCGCGTCGCGACTTTCTCCGGGCCGGCGCCGGCGCCCTCCTCGCCGCCGGCCTGCCCCCCGCCCGCGCGGCCGCCCCCGCGCGCAATGCCCGCGTCGCCATCGTAACCTGCCGCGGCTACGGGTCCGAGGTGAAGGCGGCCCTCGACCGCAGTTTCGACCAGCTGGGCGGCCTCGGCCCGCTCGTGGGGGGTAAAACGGTCACGATTAAGCTCAACCTCACCGGCTCCAACTTCACCCCGCTTTTCGGGCGCCCCGTCGGTGAGAGTTACATCACGCACCCCGCGACGGTGATGGCGCTTACCGCTTCGCTCTTCACCGCCGGCGCGCGGCGCGTCCGCCTCGTCGAGTCCACCAGCCTGCGCCAGCCGCTCGAGCAGACGCTGGTCGACGCCGGCTTCGACTGGCGCGCGCTCTCCGCGCTGGGGAAGGTCGAGGCCGAGGACACCCGTAACCTTGGGCTCGGCCGCTCCTACGCGAACCTGAAGGTGGGCTTCGGGGGGCACCTCTTCGACCAGTTCGAGCTCAACCACTCCTACGTCGACACCGACGTGTTCGTCTCCCTCTGCAAGCTGAAGACCCACATCACGACGGGCATCACCCTCACGATGAAGAACCTCTTCGGCATCACCCCGAACGCCCTCTACGGCGACGACGCGCCCTCAGAGGACGGCGTGCGCGGGCGCGGCCGGCTCCACAACCTCAAGGGCTGGGACGGCCAGAACCAGGCCGTCTTCGACCCCCCGGGGAGCAAGCGCGACTTCTTCGAGCCAAAGGATGCCGGCTACCGCATCCCGCGCATCGTGACCGACGTCTGCGCTGCGCGCCCGATCCACCTCGGCATCATCGACGGCATCACAACCCTCAACTGGTCCGAGGGCCCCTGGGTGAAGGGCCGCGAGCAGAAGATGGCGCGCCCGGGGGTCATTATCGCCGGGCTCGATCCGGTCGCGACCGACACGGTGGGTACGGCGGTCATGGGCTTCGAGAATGTGCGCGCTGAGCGGGGCACGATCCCGTTCAAGCCGGGCGATAACCACCTAGTGATGGCGGAGCGGGCCGGCTTGGGCACTGCGGACCTCGCGCGGATCGACGTAACCGGCGAGCCGATTGCGAAGGTGCGGAGCCGGGAGTTCCCCGCCTAGGCCCGGCCAGCGGCCGCGCGGCGGTCGCGCCAGCGCCACCAACCGGCGAGGACGCTGCCGATCACGGAGTGGAAGACGCTCGAGATCGCACACGGTACGGCCGTGAGCGGATCCGCGAAGTGTTTCCGCGCGAGGACGACGCCGAGGCCTGAGTTTTGCATCCCGACCTCGATTGAGATTGTGCGCACCGCGGCGCGGTCGAAGCGCAGCGCCCACGCGAAGACGTAGCCGAGGGCGAAGCCGCCCGCGTGCAGGGTGAAGACTGCCGCGAGGAGGGGACCGGCTGCCTGCCGAATCGCCGCCGCGCTGCTGCCGATGACGCTGGCGCAGATCAACGCGATCACCACCACCGAGAGTAGCGGCAGTACAGCTTGGGCTCGAGCCACGGCCCGCGGCGCGCGCCGGTTCAGCCACACCCCGATCACCACGGGCAGCACCACAACCTGGAACGTGCTCAGGAACAGGCCCCATGCGTCCACCTGCACGAGCGTGCCCGCCAGCCAAGCGGTGAGCAGCGGGGTCATAAAGACGGCGGCGAAGGTCGAGCACATCGTCATCACAACCGATAGGCAGACGTTGGCGCCGGCGAGGTAGGTAACGACGTTGGAGGCGGTGCCGCCTGGGCAGCAGGCGACGAGGATGAGCCCGACCGCGAAGGCGGGCTCCAACCCGAACACGCGGCCGGCGGCCCAGCCGAGCAGGGGCATGATGGTGAATTGGCCGACGAAGCCCGCGGCGACCGCGCCGGGCATCCGCGCCACCCCGCGGAAATCCTCCGGGGTGAGGGTCAGCCCCATTCCCAGCATGATCACGGCTAGTCCCCAGACGATCCATGGGCCGCTGAACCAGGTGAAGGCGCGCGGCTCGACCAGCGCGAGGCTGCTGCAGGCGGCGACCCAGACGGGGAATGCGTTGGTCAGCGTGTTCAGGAGGCGGGGCATGGCGCGGCACGCTGGGTGGCCAGCGCCGCGCTGGCGAGCTCGGAGGCGGGGCTCGCGCATTGACTTGCCGCGGGCGGCGCGGTTCAAACCCGCGGTGGCCGCCACGTCGTCGCGGCTGGCCTCGATCTCCCTCCCCCTTCCGCCCCAATGAAGAAGTACAACGTCGCGGTCGTCGGCTACGGCTGGGTCGCGACCGCCCACATCCCCGCCATCAACGCCACCCGGCAGGCCCGCGTGACCGCCATCTGCTCGTCTCGCCCGCTCGACGCCGCGGCGCTCTCCGCGCAGCACGGCGGGCCGGTCGCCGCGTTCAGCAGCTATGAGGAGATGCTCCGCCGGCCGGACATCCACGCGGTCTCCATCTGCAGCTACCCGCGGGAGCACGCCGCCCACGCGATCGCCGCCGCCCGCGCCGGCAAGCACATCATCCTGGAGAAGCCGATCAGCCTGACCCTGGAGGACGCGCGCGCGGTCGCCGCCGCGGTCAAGGCTGCGGGCGTGCGGGTCTGCGTCTGCTTCGAGTGTCGCTTCTCCAGCCAGTTCCTCGCCACCAAGGCGGTCCTCGATGCCGGCCTCCTCGGCCAGCTCCACTACGGCGAAGTGGACTACTACCACGGCATCGGCCCCTGGTACGGCCAATTCCGGTGGAACGTCCGGCGCGACGGCGGCGGCACCAGCCTGCTGTCGGCCGGCTGCCACGCGATGGATGCCCTGTTGCTCTGCCTCGGCGGCGAGGTCGAGAGCGTCACCAGCGTCGCCACCCGCTCCAGCAGCCCCACCTTCGCCCCCTACGAGTACCCGACCACCACCGTCACCCTCGTTCGCTTCCGTCACGGCGCGGTCGGCAAGGTCGCCTCGGTGATCGACTGCCTGCAGCCCTATTACTTCCACACGCACCTCGTGGGCAGCGAGGGCAGCCTACTCGACCATCGTTTCCACTCCGCGAAGCTCGCCACCGACAAGCATCGCTGGAGCGAGCTCTCGATGAAGCTACTCGATTCGGGCGACGTCTCGGATCACCCCTACCAGACGCAGTTCCAAGCCTTCTTTGATGCCCTCGATGCCGGCCGGGAGATGCCGCTCACCTCGCTCGACGACGCGATGCGCTCGCACCTCGCTTGCCTCGCGGCCGACCGCTCGGCCGCCGAAAACCGGACCGTCACGCTCGCCGAACTGAATGGCTGAGCGGGCCGCCATCGCCATCGCGGCGCACCCGGACGACATCGAGTTCACGATGGCCGGCACCCTCCTGCGGCTGCGGGACGCGGGCTGGCGGATCCACTGCCTGAACGTCTCCACCGGGGACTGTGGGAGCCTTACGCATCGCCCGGCCGCGCTGCGGCGGATCCGTGCCGCCGAGGCCCGCCGGGCCGCTGCCGTGCTCGGCGCCACGCACCATCCCAGCCTAGCCGACGACATCGGGATTCTCTACGGGCTGCCGTTGCTGCGCCGGCTGGCGGCTGTCGTTCGCGAGGTGCGGCCCGCCATCATCCTCACCCATCCGCCGCAGGACTACATGGAGGATCACACGGAGACCTGCCGCTTGGCGGTTTCCGCCGCCTTCGTCCGCGGGATCCCCAACTTCGCCACGGTCCCGCGCCGGGCGGCGTGGGGCGGGGACACCGTGGTCTACCACGCGATGCCCCACGGCCTGCACGATCCCCTGCGGCGCCGGGTGATCGCCGGCGCCTGGGTCGACACCACGGCCGTCCACGCCCGCAAGCTGGAGGCCCTCGCCTGCCAT
>SYDD01000144.1 GCA_005786775.1 Opitutaceae bacterium | reverse complement strand
GCTCGACGAACCCCGCGCCGCCGGGCGCGGCGAGCCGGCGGGGCCGGAGCGCGACCGGGTGCTCCACGCCTGCCGCGCCGCCGCCACGGCGCTGCGGACGGGCGATTATGCCGGCGCGAAGGCCCGCCTCGACGACGCCCTCGCCCGCGTGGGCGGTTTGATCGTGGATGATGCGGCCGCCACGCGGGCCCGCAGCCTTTTCGCCGCCGAGGACACGAAGGTCTTCCTGGGTGAGCCGTACGAGCGGGTGATGGCCTACTATTACCGCGGCATCCTGTACTGGCGGGACGGCGAGCCGGACAATGCGCGCGCGTGTTTCCGTTCGGGCCAGTTCAGCGATGCGGGCGCGCAGGACGAACGTTTCTCCTCGGACTATGTTCTGTTGGAGTATCTGGAGGGCCTCGCGACCGCGAAGCTGCAGGGGGACGGAACCGATGCCCTAGCGCGGGCGCGGGCGCTCGCCGGGGAACGATTCCGGCTGCCGGACTATTTGCCGGGGGCTAACGTACTCATCTTCGCCGAATATGGCTACGGTCCCCGGAAGGTCGCGGCGGGCCGCTATGGGGAGCAACTGCGCTTCCAGACCCAGAATTCCCCTTCGCGCTCCGCGCGGCTGGTGCTCCACGACGGCCGCACCATCGTGCCGCTGCCGGCCTACGACGACCTTGGATTCCAGGCCACCACTCGCGGGGGTCGGGTGATGGACCACATTCTTGGCCGCAAAGCGGTCTTCAAGGCCGCGACTAACGCGGCGGCCGACGTGGCCTTTGCCGGGAGCGTCATCGCGGCCGACGAGGCGCATCGCCGGGAGCAGCGCGGCAAAGAGAGCGGCGGAGCGGAGTCGGCGGCCGTGGGTCTCGGCGTGCTAGGGATATTGGGCAAGGTCGTTTCGTCCGCCACCCGGGCCGAGGCGGACACCCGCCAATGGGACAACCTGCCCCAGCGGCTCAGCTTCGCCGCGGTGCGCCTGCCACCGGGCGAGCATGTAGGCCGCCTTGAGTTTCTCGACCAAGAAGGCCGGGTCCTTGCGGCGCGCACCCGCCCGGTGAGCCTCAGCGTCGCCCCGGGCGACCGCGATACGGTCCTGTTTTTAAGCGAACTTCCGCGCTGACCTGCGGTCTCCTTCTGCGGCCCCGCGCCACGCTCCGTTTTATGCACCTGACCTTCGCTTCCTTGGTTGCCGCTGCCCTCGCCGCGGGCCTGCTGACCGGCTGCACCACGCCGACCGGACCCTTCCCTCCGCTCGACACCACCAAGTACACGCTCGAAAACTCCGAGCGGTTTGTGTTGCTCGATCAGCCGGCCCAGATGTCTGTGACCTGCACGGGCCTGCAGGAAGTCACCTTGCCCGACGGGCGTTTGGAGGTGGTCGCAAACGTCAAGAACCGCGAAAACCGTCGGCTCGAGGTCCAGGTGAACTGCGTGTTCAAGGACGCTGCCGGCTTCTCCACCGGCGACGAGACGCCGTGGCAGACGCTGATCCTTTCCGAGCACGCGACCGAGGCCGTGCGCTTCACCGCGATCAACGGCCAAGCCCGCAAGTACACGGTGCGTGTTCGGCAAGCGCGCTGATCATTTTGCCGCCATGAAAGCCTTCGTCCTGATTCCGACCCTAGTGTGGGCGACCGCGGCGGATCTTTTGCCCCGGCTGGCCGCCGAACCGCCGCCGCCCGTCACGCACGTGGTGCGTTTGCCGGCGCCCCAGCCGCGCCTCCCCGCGGAAGCGCCGCGGGTTTATGCGCCGTCTCCAGATACCCTCGTGGCTAAGGTAACCGCGGATGGGGTGATCGAGGGGTTCCGCCGAAGCTACGCGCGCGACGGGGCCCCGCGGATGGTCATCTACGTCAATCGGGCGCTGATCGAGCCTCGCCGCGCTCCCGACGGTACCGCCGTTGCCCCGGAGCCGGCTGCGCCACGGCTCGCGGACCGGCAGACGGTGCGCGAGATCGAGCGCCTGTTTGGCCGCGCCTTCCGGCACGCCGGGGCCCAGCTGGCGGATCCGGCGGTGGCCGAGTCTCTGCTGCCGGCCGCGTCCGGTACGCCGCTCGCCGGCGACAAGGCGGAGCGGGAGCGCCGCGTCCTAGCCGACATCGCCGATCTCGCGATCGAGGTGCTGATCTCCTCCCGGGCTCTCACCGTGCCTGAGGTCGGCGGCGACGTGACCTACGCCGTCCCCGACATCCAGGTGACGGCGATCCGGCTGAAGGACGCGGCGATTGTCGGGCAGGCGGCGGCGAGCGACGTGCTCGGCCGTGGGGCGCAGGCGGGCCGGGTGGTCCGGGATTTCTCGCTCCAGGACATTACCGAGGCCACGGCTCTCGCGCTAATGGAGGACATGCTGACCGGCCGCCGCTGAGGCGGAAGGTTCAGCATCCCGGGCGCGCCGGAGGCACAACTGCGGCGGGCTCGGGCAACGGGAGGTTGATCTCGGCGCGGGGCAGGTCGGGCACGGGGAGCGGTGGGAGCTTGAAGTCCGCGAATTCGCGGTTGATCCGCTGGCGGTCCACGACCGGCGGCGTGGTCCGGCGGGCCGTGCCGAGCGTGCCCTCGTAGAACCCGGCGAGGGCGGCGGCGAGCACTGCGAGCCAGAGGAGCCGGGATTTCATCGCGCGGGGGCGGCGGCCGTTTTCGCCGGCGCCTTGAGGTGCTCGGCCAGCCAAGTCTCCGTCTCCCAGAGGACGTGCAGCAGGCTCTCGCGGGCGCGGTAGCCGTGGCTCTCGTGCGGGAGGACGACGTAGCGCGCCGTCGCGCCGTGGCCCTTGAGGGCCGCGTAAAACCGCTCGGTCTGGATCGGGAAGGTGCCAGAGTTGTTGTCCGCGGCTCCGTGGATGAGGAGTAGTGGAGCCTTGATCTTGTCCGCGTGGTTGAAGGGCGACATTTCATTGTAGATCCCCGGTGCCTGCCAAAACGTGCGCTGCTCGCTCTGGAAACCGAAGGGCGTGAGCGTGCGGTTGTAGGCGCCGCTGCGGGCGATGCCGGCGCGGAACAGGTCCGAGTGCGCCAGCAGGTTTGCGGTCATGAAGGCCCCGTAGCTGTGCCCGCCGATCGCGACGCGCTTCGGGTCCGCCACTCCCCGGCGCACCAGCTCGTCGATCGCCGCGCGGGCGTTCGCCACCAGCTGCGGCAGGTAGGTGTCGTTGGGCTTCTTCCCCTTCTCCGCCACGATCGGCATCGCCGGGTCATTCAGCACGACGTAGCCGGCCAGCAGGAAGGGCAGGGGACCGGACACGCTGATCCGGGTGAAGCGTTCCGGGGTCGCCTTCATCTGGCCCGCGTTCTCGGGGTCGAGGAACTCGCGCGGATACGCCCAGAGCAGGGCCGGGCGCGGGGGATCCCCGGCGCGGTAACCCGGCGGCAGGTACAGGGTGCCCGAAAGCTCCAGCCCGTCCGGCCGCTTGTAGCGGATGACCTCGGGCGCGAGGCCCGTCAGCTGCGGATGCGGGTGCGCGAAGCTGGTCAGCGGCCGCAACTCGCCCTTCGCGTAGTCGCGCACCAAGAAATCGGCCGGGTGGTCGGCGGACTCCCGCATCACCAACGCGCGGGTGAAGTCTGCGGTGAGGAACGCTACGAACTCCTCGTAATGCGGCGGCGCCGAGCGCCACAGGCGGCGGCTCTCGCGCGTCGCAGGATCATATTCGTCCAAGAACGGCCGGTCGCCCTCCGGGGAGGCGCCGGCGCCGGTCAGGAAGATCCGGCCGTCGCCGGGACGCCGGGCGAGGACGAGGCGCCCGAAGGCATTGCGGACCGTGGCGCCGCGGCCGGGATCGCGGTAGCGGTCCTCGCTGGTGCGATCGAACAGGAGGGTGCGTTCCCCGCCCGGCTGGCCGGGCGCCACTCGCCAGGTCCGCAAGCGGCGCGTCGTGGTCCAGCTCTCGGTCACCAGCGCGAGGTCGTCCGCCCCCCATTGCACGCCGGTCACCCGGTACTCAAAGCGCTGCTGCTCCAAGGGTGGGCCGCTGAAGGGCGCGGCGAGGGTGAACCAAGCGTCCCGCGCCGGACTATTGCCATCGGCCAGCTTGGCCCCGCGCCCGAGGTCGCGCACCCAGCTGAGGGTGGCCGGGACGTCCGCGCGCCACGCGACGGCGCGCGGGCCGGGGCGGACCGCGTTGGTTGCCATGCCCTCATTGAGCGGTAGGGACGCCACGGTGTGCACCTTGCGCCCGGCGCGGTCGTGGACGGTGATCTCCACCGGAAACCGCGGGTAGGGGACAAGGTAGGAGAACGGCCGCCGAAGGGTTTCCACCAAGAGGTGGGTGCCGTCGGGGGAGGGGAGCACGGAGGTGATGAGGCCCCGCACGGGCAGCACGGTCAGCTGGCCGTCGAGAGCGACGCGCGCGAGCTCGGTGTCGCCGAAATGAGCGAAGAGCGCCTCGTCGTGGGGATTGCCGAGGAGGCCGTCGTAGGTGCGGGCGCCGGCTTTGCGGCCGCGGTTTTCCTGGATCACCGGCCCAGCGGGCACGCGGCCCGGCGCGGGGGCGGCGCCACGGTTGGCGGGGATCCGGCGGATCAGCAGCGTGGTGTCGTCGAGCCAGACCATGGGTTCCCCGAAGGTGGCATTGAGGGAAGGCTCGGTAAGGCGCCGCGCGGCGGCCTGCGCGACGTCGACTAGCCACAGTTCGGTCCCTTGGTCGCGGAGCAGGGCAAGGGCGACGTGGCGACCGTCGCGCGACCATTCGTGGCCACTGATCCGCGGATTGGCCGGGAGACCGGTCACGCGTATCGTGGGTCCGCCGTCGATTGGCTGAAAGGCGAGGCCCGTGTGGACCGGCTCGCGGCTGCGCCCATTGGTGGCGGGGTCGAGGCGGAGGCCGGCGAGCTTCAGCTCGGGCGCGGCGAGTTCGGCGAGGTCGGGTGCGCCCGGACGGTCGAGCAGCAGCAGCCGGGTGCGGTCGGGGCTCAGGACAACGGTAGGCGCAAGAGGGGCGTCGACCAGGGCGGCGAGGGCGGCGGAGGGACGTCGGAAGACCGGGGCCTCTTCCGCCCGGGTGGGAGTGAGAACCGCAAGCAGGGCGAGGACGGCGAACACCGGCCGGAGGGGGTGGGGGGCCATCCGGGCACGGTGCGGCTCCGTCCCGGCGGGGCCAGCCTGAAAAGCCGGCCGGGAATCGGGCCTTGAGCGCGGCCCGCCGGGCGGCGGACTGTCCGCCTACCGGTTGGATTGGCTTTCAGCTGGCACCAGTTGAGGTGAGGGGCTCGTTTCGTCCTTCCCCTATGCGTTTCCCCCTCACTCGCCTCCTGAGCGCCCTCGTGGCCGCCGCGCTGCCCAGTTTCGCGCACGCCCAGACGGTTGATTCTATGCTAACTGGCACCGTCGCCAACGCCAAGACCCGGGCCTTTCTCGAGCAGGCGGAGGTACGCGTCGCCGGCCGCGCGGTGCTCACCGACCGCGAGGGCCGCTTCACCTTCGCCGGTTTGCCGGCGGGCGCCCAAGAAGTGGTGGTCTCCTACACCGGCCTCGACGACCTGCGCGAGACCGTCACCCTCTCTCCCGGCCGCGCGGTGCGGCGCGAATTCGCGCTCACCTCGGCGATCTACAAGATGGACGCCTTCGTGGTGGCCTCCGAGATCGAGGGCAACGCGGCCGCGATCAACGCCCAAAAGAAAGCGGACTTCCTCGTCCAGACGATCTCGGCCGATACCCTCGGCAACGTCGCCGAAGGCAACATCGGCGAGTTCCTACGCTATGTCCCGGGGATCCAGGTGAACTTCTCGAATGCGGACGCCAGCACCGTCTCAATGCGCGGCCAAGATCCGGAGGCGACCGTGTTCACCTTTGACGGGCAGATCCCCGCTGCCGCGGGCACGCCGCCCCGTTCCAGCACCGGCAGCTCCGACGCTTCCAGCCGTGCCTTCGAGTTCAGCCAGGCGACGATCGCGAACATCGAGACCATCGAGGTCTTCAAGGCGCCTCCGCCTTGGATGGCGCCCTCGACCGGTGGCGTGGTCAATGCCGTGACCCGGAATGCCTTCGCCCAAAAGGGCCGGCGCTTCAGCACCACCTTCTCCCTAGCCGCCAACAGCGAGATGCTGGCTTGGCGCCGCGACGGCCCGGGCGGGCGGGCCACCCACCGCATCAAGCCCGGTGGCGGCCTCAATTACTCCGAGGCCTTCCGCGACAACACCCTCGGCATCACCCTCTCTTACTTTGAGAGCAATGTGATCAATCCCAGTCATAATTACGCCCTCGGCTACTCGCCCTTCACGGCCGGCACCGCCGCCAACCCCGTTACCGAGCAGTCCCGCTTCAACCTGAATACCTTCACGCTGGTGGACGGGCCGCAGGTGAAGGCTCGCCGCACCCTGTCGGCCGGGGCCGACTACAAGCTTTCGGCGCACACGGTGGTCAAGTTCAAGGCGACCGCTAACCGCTTCCTCAGCCAGAACCGTAGCCACACCTTCCGCGTCCGCCCCGGCACGGTCGATCCGGTCTCGACCACCACCGACGCCATCGTGCGCAACGCCCTGGTGGACGTGTTCAACGATTACAGCGACTCGAACAGCGCGAGCTACGGCTACGTCGGCGCGGTCGAGCACCGCCTCGGTCCCTGGCGGATCGATTATTCCGCCAACTACGGCAAGTCCGACTCCAAGGTCACCGACCTGCCTGCGATGATCCAGTCGATGCAATTTAATCTCGTCGCGGCCGACGCGGTTGTCGTGCGCTTGACGGCTGATCCCGCAACCCCCGCTCCACTTTCGCTCACCCAGCTCGCCGGTCCCGACCTGTACGACCTCGCTAACTACAATTCCCGGAAGAGCTTCTCGCTGCAGACCTCGCCGCGCTTCCAGAACGACCGCACCTGGAACCTTCGCCTCGACGCGCGCCGGGCGCTGGACTTCCTCGGCCGCCCGGTCGAGCTCCGCGCCGGGACTTCCCTGTATCGGCTCCACCGGCGGAAGCAGGCTGGGCAGATCGTCCTCAACTATGTTGGGCCCGATGGGGTCGCCGGAACCGCGGACGATCCCGTCCTGAGCGCCGCGCAGTTCGCCAAGACCAACTACGGCGACAGCTTCCTCTACGGGATCCGCACCCCGCCGCTGGTTGACCCCTATAAATTCGGGGAGTTCATGCGCGCCAACTTTGGGGCCGTGCAGGACATCCAGGGCGCGAACGTCCAGCGCCAGGTCGTCAACTCGCAATCGATGGCGCAGGTCGTCACCGCGGCCTACGCGGCCGGGACGCTGCGCCTGACCCCGCAATTGACGCTCGTGACCGGGCTCCGCGGGGAGCGCACCGAGAACTTTGTTCGTGGGGCCCTGCGGCAAAATTCCCTCGGGGTCGGGTTACCGGCGAACTCCAAGGAGTTCTTCCGCGCCGTTTATTCCCAGACGCAGCGCGCCACCAGCGACTACACGGACTACTTTCCGAACTACCAGGCCACGTATCGTTTCACGCCCGATGTGGTCCTGCGCGCCGCGCTCACGCGTTCGATGTCGCGGCCCGGGGTCCAGTCGATCTTGCCCAACACCACGGTCAACGACACCGCCACGATCCCGAGCGTCACGGTCAACAACACGGGCCTGCTCCCGACCTATTCCTCCAATCTCGACGTCCAGTTGGAGTTTTACACCCGACCGGCAGGTACCTTCAGCCTCGGCTGGTTCCGCAAGCGGATCACCAACTATATCATCAACGAGGTGACGACGATTGAGCCGGGAGACGACAATGGCTTCGAGGGGCAGTACGCGGGCTACGTGCTGAACACGCAGGACAATGGCGGCCGGGGCGATTTCGAGGGGTTCGAGGCCTCGCTGCGCCAGGGACTGCGCCCTCATTTGACCTTCCTCCCCGAGACGCTCCGCGGCTGGGAGGTGTTCGGCGGCTACAACCGCAACACCCGCGGGCAGGCGCCCAACCGCGCCGGAGTCATCACCAAACCCCTCGCGCCCAATTTCTACGATTGGAACGCCAACTGGGGCGTGAACTACACGACGCCGCGCCGGCTCCTTCGCTTCGAAGTCCGCACAACGCTCTTTCCTCGCGCGATCACTACCGCACCGACGGCGACCGACCTGCGGCCCGTCTACGAGTCGAGCCATCAGCGCTGGGACGTCAATGTGCGCTGGCAGATCAGCCCGACGTATCAGGTGGAGCTCACGGGCTCCAATCTGACCAACGACTCGTGGCGCAACTTCTACCAAGGCGGTCGCAATACCTCGCGCCGGACCTTTGGTACGAACTACCTGCTGGCCTTCCGCGCCAACCTCGACCAGCTGCGCTTGCCCTTCGGCGGGCCGTAGCCGTTCGCCGACCTCAGGGCTGGAGCTTTCGTCGGCGGTTAGGAGTGCCACTGCAGGCTTAAGGATCAGGGCGCGGACGAGATGGAATTTGGCCCCGCCAGCCGTCGGGTGGATCATAGGCCAAGCGTTCGTCGGACAGAAATTCGGACCGACGTACCTGGATCAGTTTTGAGCGCATGTGACCCTGCCGGGGCTCGCCGCCCCATTGGGATAGCGGGAAACTCCTCCTCTGGCCCCCTAGCGCGAACCTAGGCCCTCGGATTGTCGGTCGAAGAGACTCCGGTAAAGCGCGTTGCTGGCGTGTAGGCTCTCGTGGGTGCCTTCCCCGACGACCCGGCCGCCCTCAAACACCAAAATCCGCGTTGCGTCCCGCAGCGTCGAGAACCGGTGCGCGATGATCAGCACGGTCCGGCCCACCATCAGCTTCCGCAGCGCCGTCTGGATGAACGCCTCACTTTCGCTGTCCAAGGCGCTCGTCGCCTCGTCCAGGATCAGAATCGGCGCGTCCCGCAAAAACGCCCGCGCCAAGGCCAGCCGCTGCCGCTGCCCACCCGACAAGGTCGCCCCCCGCTCGCCCACCACGGTCTCATACCCGTTCGGCAGCTGCAGGATGAAGTCGTGTGCGAATGCGTCCCGCGCCGCTTGCTCCACCTCTGCCGCGGTCGCCCCGGCCCGCCCCACCAGCAGGTTCGCCCGGATGGTGTCATGGAACAGCACCGGGTCCTGCGGCACCAATGCGATGTTTCGCCGCAGGTCCTGCACCCGCAGCTGGCGCAGGTCGTGCCCGTCCACCGTGACCGATCCCGCATCCACATCGTGGAACCGCGGCACGAGCTGGGCAAAAGTCGATTTGCCGGCGCCGCTGGGCCCCACCAGGGCGCAAATGGTGCCCGCCGGCAGCGAGACCGTGACGTCCTGCAACGCCGGCGGGTGACCGGGGTATGCGAACCGCACCCCTTGGAACGCGAGGTCGCCGCGCAGGCGGTCCACCTTCACCGGCTGGGCTGGGTCCGCGAGGTGGATCGGCTCCCGCAGGATCACCTCCAAGCGGTCAAGGGCCGCGGTGCCGCGTTTCAGCTCATTGTTCAGGGCGCCCAGCTTCTTTACCGGCTCGTAGCTGCTGTACAGGGCCGTGATCAGGGCGATGAAAGTCTCCAGCTTCAGCCCGCCCTGGTAAGCGTACAGCAGGGTCGCCGCGATCCCCAAAGCCGAGATGACCTCGATCGCGGGAGTCAGCGCCTGGGCGTATTTGACGATCTTCATCTGCGAGGTGACCAGCTCGCGACCGGCGGCGGCGAAGCGGTTCGACTCTCGCTCCTCCAGGCCGAAGGCCCGCACCTCGCGGGCGGCGGACAGGTTCTCCGCGAACTGGCCGCTCACGCCGCCGAGCTGCGCCTGCACCTGCGCCGCGCGGCGGATCACCTTCTTGCCCACGTAACGCACCGGGAAGACGGTCAACGGCACGGCCGCTAGG
>SYDD01000143.1 GCA_005786775.1 Opitutaceae bacterium | reverse complement strand
GCGTGCTTCGGCCTCTGCCCGCTGCTCGCGTACCTCGCGGTGCGCCTGCTGGTGGGCCGGCTGGGCGAACTCACCGTCACCCTCGGACCGGAGGCGCGCCGTGCCTAGCCGCCTCCGCGTCGCGATCGCCGGCGCGGGCCAGATGGGCCGGGCCCACGCCGCCGCCTTCCGGGCCTGTGGGGCCCGCGTCGTCGCCGTGGCCGACCCCGACGCCGGCCGAGCCGCTGCGCTCGCGGCCGAATGCGGCGCCACCGCCTGCGCTTCGGTCGCGGAGGCGCTGGCCGGACGGCCGGACGCGCTGAGCATCTGCCTGCCGCACCACCTCCACTTCGAGGCGGCGGCGCTAGGCGCCGAGCACGGGGCCGCGCTGCTGATCGAGAAGCCGCACTGCATCACCCTCGCCGAGTCGCGCGCCCTCCGCGCCATCGTCGCCCGCCACGGCGTGCCCGCGATGGCCGGATTCACCCACCGTTTCCTCGCCACCTCGCGCCGCCTCCACGCCGCCCTGCGTGCCGGCCGCCTCGGGTCCGTCCCGCTCGTCACGGACCGGCTCTACGCGCAAGCCCTCGGGCCCGGGACACCCGCGTGGTACGGCGACCCCGCGCGCGCCGGCGGGGGCATCGCCCTCATCGGGATGATCCACTCGCTCGACCGCCTCCGCTGGTTGCTCGGGCGGGAGATCGTCTCCGTGCAGGCCCTCGTGCCGCCGGTCCGCGACGGCGCCGTGGAGGACACCGCGCTCGCCCTAGTGGAGTTCGCCGGGGGCACGCGCGCCGCGCTGGTCGCCCACCGCTCCCCCGCGCCCGGACACGCGCGCGCCCACGAGTGCGAGCTGCTCGGCGAGCGGATGCACGCCCGCTGCGTCCTCGGCTCGTTCGACCACCAGGAGCTGCACCTCACCGGCGCGGGGCCGGAGGAGCACCTGACGGTGACCGACGACACCCCGTTCGTCGCCGAGGTGCTCGAATTCACCTCCGCGCTCGTCGCCGGCCGCCCGCCGGCGCCGGACCTGCTCGAGGCCGAGCTCGCCCTCGGCGCCGTCCTCGCCCTGTACGAGTCCGCCCGCATCGGTCAGCCGGTGCGCCTCGCCGAGTTCCTCGCGCCCGCCAACGCGGGCTGACCCTTCCGCCATGCCCGCCGACCTCCTGTCCCGGTACAACCCGCTCCCGCGCATCCTGTTCGCCGACGATTTCGACGCCGGCCTCAACGGCTGGTGCGAGCTGATCGGCAACCACGACGGCGACCTCAACAAGGTGCGCCGCGTGATGGCCGACCTGCGCCCGCCGCAGTTGTCGAACGCCACGTTCTTCGACATCGGCACGCACGGCTCCCTCGGGGGCACCTACTCGATGAAGCTGGCGACGCGCGCGCGGCCCGGCCACATGGCGCAGGCGATCAAGCGGGCCACCTCGCGCGGCGACGGGCTGGTGCGCGTCGAGTGCTACTTCACCTACAAGGCGGAGCAGCTCTTCGACCCGGCGCCCGACTGGGACGGCAACGTCGACCCGTCGGAGGCCAACTTCGGCGACTTCACCGTCAGCAACGACATCTGCGAGGGCGACGAGGGCCGCCGCTACCACATCGCCCTGCGCTACGAGAACACCGACCGCCACGGCGCGCTCGTCCAGCGCTGGATGTACAAGACCTCGGTGCAGCCGAGCACCAAGATGGTGCGCTCCGGGATGGTCGCGCCGAACCTCGACTACCACGTGGTGAGCGAGGACGACTGGCGCCCCATCCCCGGCGGGCGCCAGCCGCTCTGCTACAACGAGATCCCGACCAAGATCAACTGGCACTACCTGCGCTGGGACTTCGACACGCGCCTGCGCCGCAGCGTGGAGCTGCAGGTCAACGACCGCGTCCTCCCGCTGCACGAGATCCCCGTGCCGGTCTACGACCACCCGTACAAGGCGCTGAACCGGCTGATGAACTTCTGCTTCGACGTCCGCACGCGGAAGCCGGTGCGCAACTTCCTCTTCCTCGACTCGGTGGTCGCCTCGTTCGCCGGGCCGTGAGCTTCCGCCGCGCCATCAACCTCTTCCCCTGGGACGCGCAGGCCGAGGGGCCCGCGGCCTGCCTCGGCACGATCGCCGGGCTCGGCTGCAACGCGGTGGTGCTGAGCCCGAATTACCACCGGGCGCGCCTCTTCCGCCCGCGTTGGCCCGGCCATTACTCGCGGCCCGTCGACTGGTGCGACTTCCGGCCCGACCGCGCGGCCTACGCCGAGCCCGACCTGCTCCCGCCGCTCAACCCGGACGCGGGCTGCGTCGCCGCGACCGGGGCCGCGGTCCAGGCCGCCCGCGCGCAGGGCCTCGAGCTGCTGCTCTCGGTGATCGGCTGCCACAACACCACCCTCGGCCTCGCGCACCCGGAGCTCACGGTCGAGAACGCCTGCGGCGACCGCCACGCGTTCGCCCTCTGCCCGGCCCAGCCCCGCGTGCAGGCGCACCTCGCCAGCCTCGTGCGCGACCTCGCCCGGCAGTTCCGGCCCGACGGGCTGGTGCTCGACAGCTTCAGCCACCTCGACGCCGTCCACCGTGAGCACCACGAGCTGATGTTCGTGAGCCCCGGCGCCGCCGGGAAGCACCTGCTGTCACTCTGCTTCTGCCCTTCCTGCCGCGACGACCTCGCCCGCGAGGGCGTTGACCCCGCGCGGTTCCGCGGCGAGATCCGCACCTTCCTCGACGCCGCGCTCCACCGCCCCGCCCTGCCGCGCGCCGCGGAGTGGGAACGCGACGAGCTGGCCTCGCTGCTCCTCGAGTGGCCCGACCTGCTCGCCGCCACCCGCGCGCGCGCCGCCGGCGTCGAGCGCCTGCTCACCGCCGTCGCCGCGGCCGCCCGCGCGGAGCAGGTCCCGCTGCACCTGCACTCCGGGCTGCTCGCCCGCCCTTCGGCGCGCGCGTGGTCCGAGGGGCTGGGCCTCCGCGCCCGGGCACGGTTCGCGGACCAGCTCTTCATCCAGGCCCACTTCGGTTCCGCGCGCGAGGTGCTCCAGGATCTCGGCTGGGCGGCCACACTGCTCCCGGCCGCCCGGCTGATGGTCGCGACGATGACCGGCGAGGATCAGGCGCCCACCGAGGCGGACCTGCGCCAGCGGGCCGAGGGCGCGCGCGAGCTCGGCGCGGCCGGCATCTGCTACTACAACTACGGGCTCCTCTCCCCTGCCCGCCTCGCCTGGATCCACCGCGCCAACGCCGCCGTCACCTGATGTTCCGCCTTCCCCTGCTTCCCTGCCTGCTGCTCGCGCTCGCCGCCGCCCACGCCGCGGAACCCCGCGTCCTCCACGTCGCCCCGGACGGGGATGACCGCTGGTCAGGCGGGCCCGCGGCACCCAACGCCGACCGTTCCGACGGGCCGCTCGCGACGCTGACCCGCGCCCGCGACCTCCTGCGCGCGCAACCGCCCGCCGGGGGCGCGCTCGTCCTGCTGCGCGGGGGCGTGCACCGCCTGCGGGAGCCCCTGGTGCTGACGCCGGCCGATTCCGGGACGGAGGCCGCGCCGCGCGTCTTCGCCTCCTACCCCGGCGAGCAGGCGATCCTCTCCGGCACCCGCGTGGTGGCGGGCCCGTGGCGGGAGGTGAGCCCGGGGATCCACGCGGCGCCGGTCCCCGCCCAGGGCACCCGCAGGACGGTGTTCGTGGACGGCGTCCGCGCCACCTGGGCCCGTTACCCGAACACCGGATCGCTGCGCGCCCGCGGTGGCCGCGGACGGACGGTCATCGAGTTGCCCCCCGGCACCGCCCGCCCGGACTGGGCCGCCGACCCCGAGGCGTCGGTGAACATCATCGCCGAGCTCGGCTGGTACAACGAGCTGGTCCGGATCGCGGCCGTCGGACCCGCGGGAGACACCATCGAGCTCGCCGGCCGCGAGACGCAGGGCCGGATCCTCGCGGGCAACCTGTTCCACGTGGCGGGCATCCGCAGCGAGCTCGACGCCGAGGGGGAATGGTACCTCGACCGCGCGGCCAACGAGCTGCTCCTGCACCGCCGCGAATCGCCCGCGGGGCGGCGCGTGGAGGTTGCCGTGCTGGACCGGCTCATCGAGGTCCGCGGCGAGGCAGGCCGGCCGGTGCGCCACCTCGCGTTCCGCGGGCTCGGCTTCTTCGGCTCCGACCACACGGTCGACCACGTCGCGGTGCGCACCAACCAGGACGCCGCGCTGCATCTGATCCACGCCCACGCGGTCGAGGTCAGCGGCTGCCGCTTCGAGGCGACCGGCGGCTACGCCGTCTGGCTCCACCTCGACAGCCAGGACAACGTGATCCAGGGCAACGAGGTCGTCCGCGGCGGCGCCGGCGGCGTGCTCCTCACCGGCGCGCGCTTCTCCTACACCTCCGACCAGGACGTCTACGACGCCGATCCCGCGGTGCAGGCGCTCGCGCCGATCGGGAACGTGATCCTGGGCAACCATATCCACCACGGCGGCGCGGTGCGGGCCTACTGCTCCGGCATCCACCTCGACAGCCGCCCGCTACCCCTCGCCCACGCGCGGGGAAATTACGTGGGCCACAACCACCTCCACGACCTCCCGCGCAACGGGATCTTCTCCTTCCGCCAGCAGGGCGGGAACATCTTCGAGCGAAACCACATCCACGACGTCCTGCAGCGCACGAACGACGGCGGCGCGATCCACCTCGCCTCGATGAACCCGCTCGCCGCCCCGACGCACATCCTCGAGAACCGGATCTACCGCGTCGGCTACCAGGGCGGGGACACCAAGGCCACGCTCGCCTTCGGCATCTACCCGGACTGGTTCACCAGCCGGATGCTGATCCGCGGGAACGTCGTGACGGACACCCGCGACGGCGGCATCCGGCTGCTCGGGGGCGACCACGCGCGCATCGAGGACAACATCGTCGGCGACGATCCGAACGCCGCGGTGGTCTTCGGCGCGTGGACCACCAAGTCCGTCCGCGGGATCGTGCTGCGCGGCAACACGGTGGTGAACGGCCTCGGGCCCTGGGTGCGTTATTATACGGGCGGCGGCAGCACGCCCGCCGAGCGGGTCGCCACCGAGCCCGCGCGCCACTGGACCTCGGGCGGCAACACGTACTGGCGTCGCGGCACCGGCGGCGGCATCCAGGTCGCCCGCGACGCCCGCGGGAATCCCCGCCCCGGCGACCGCCTGTTCACCCTCGCGGAACTGCAGGCCCTCGGGGCCGAGGCCGGTTCCGTCGAACGCGAACCGGGCGCCGCCTCGCCCGTGAACCTCTCGACCGACTCGCGCGCCTTCGGCACCGGCGCGCCCGCGCTCGCGGCCGTCACCCCGCCGACACCCGCCGAGGCCCGCCGCCGCCTCGCGGCGCTCGCCGGCACCGGAGCCTTCGTCTCGTACCGTGACGCGGGCGTGACGCGCGGCCCGGAGTGGGCGGACGAGCCGACGAAGATCACGGAGTTCCTCGCCTTCGCCGACCTGCGGCAGGCCACCGCCCGGACCGCGGGCGGGGTGATCAGTTTCCCGGCCACGCTGCCGGCGGGCGAGTACGGCGTGCACCTGCTCTGGTTCGGCGCCGCCGCCGAGCGTGCCCCCGAGATCGAGGTGGAGCTTGTGGCTCCCGGCGCGGAACCCCGCGTGGTGCGCGTGGATCACCGGCGGGAGGGCCACAAATGGGTCGCGGTCGGCTCGGTGCGCCTCGCGGCGCCCGGCACCGCGCTGGTTCGCGTCCGCAGCGGCGCGGGGGGCCTGAGCGCGGTCAACGCGGTGGCCTGGCAAAGCCGCCCGGGCCCGGGGGAGGATCTATGATGAGGCAATCGTTCACCGCCGTCCTCGAGCGCAACGTGACGTTCTCGGAGGCGCTCGTCTCCGAGCCCTACGAGGTGGCCTGGGCCCGCGAGGCCCGGGTCTTCGTGCGCGCGCTGGACCTCACCGGGACGCTCGAGGCCTGGGCCGAGATCTCGCCGGACGGGCAGTGCTGGATCCCGGAGGGCAGTCCGCCGGCGAGCCTGGGCCAGGCCGGGGTGCTCTCGTTCCCGCTGCGGGAATTCGGCCACTGGCTCCGCGTGGTCGCGCGCGTCCGCGGCGGGAGCCCCTCGGCGCGGGTGATCGTGTACCTGGCCCTGAAGTCCTGAACGGGCCCAGGCGCCGGATTTTGGTTTGCGGGCGGCGCGGGGGCGCGTCCCGTTGCGTCCGCCGCGCGCGATCGCGGAAACCCCGGCGGTTTTCCGCGGTCGTACCCGGTACCCCTGATGAAGACCTCCCTCCTCGCCCTCCTCGTCGCCACCGCCAGCGTCCTGCCCGCGGCCGCCCCGGCCGACGCGGCCCCGAAGCTCGTGTCGCGCACCGACGGGGGTGGCGGCACGTGGGCCGACCTCGCGGAGCTGGAGGCCGCCGCGGCCAAAGGCGTGCCGCGGGCCCTAGCCCACCTCGGGGACCTGCTCGTCCGCGGCGACGGGGTGCCGAAGGACGAGCCGCGCGGGCTCGCCCTGCTGGAGCGGGCGGCGCGGCAGGGTCAGGGCGGCGCGGCCTTCCGGCTGGGGATGCTGCTGGCCCACGGGGAAGGCGGCGCGGCCAAGGATCCGGCGCGCGCCCTCGCCTATTTCAAGGCAGCCGCCGCGGGCGGCGAGGCGGAGGCCTTCTTCAACCTCGGCGCTGCCCACGCCAACGGCTCCGGCACGCGGCGCAATTACGCCGAGGCCCTCGGCTGGCTGATCGCGGCCCGGGAGCGCGGTGTCCACGCCGACGCCGAGACCCGGCTGCGCGCGCAACTGCAGGCCCATCCGAAGTGGATCGAGACGGGCGAACGGCGGGCGCGGGAGATCACGGCCGAGTTCAAGGACCGCGCCGTCACCGATTTCCTGCCGCCACCCGCCCCGCTCGATCGCGTCCTCGATCCCCTGCGCCCGGGCGCGGCCAAGGCGCCCTGAGGCCCGCCGGTCGGCGGGCGGCCGCGCTTTGCCGGTTGCGGGGCGGGGTTGGCGCGCGTTCCCTGCTCCTCCGCCACCGATGCCGCCGCCCGCTTCCCCCTCCTCCGCCCCTCCCGGCGGGCCGCCCGTGTTCGCGGCGCGGGGCCTGACGCGCGTCTACGGGGACGGCACCGCCGAGGTCCACGCCCTGGCCGGCATCGACCTCGAGCTTCACGCCGGCGAACTTATCGTGCTGCTGGGCGCGTCCGGCAGCGGCAAGTCCACGCTCCTCAACCAACTGGGCGGCCTCGACCAGCCGACCTCCGGGACGCTCCATTACCTGGGCGAGGACCTCGGGGCCTGCGACGAGGCGGCGCTCACCCGGTTCCGGCGCACCGCCGTCGGCTTCGTGTTCCAGGCCTACAACCTCATCCCGAGCCTGACCGCCCGGGAGAACGTGGCGCTCATCACCGAGATCTGTGTCGACCCGATGCGGCCCGAAGACGCCCTCGCCCTGGTGGGCCTGGGAGACCGGCTGGATCACTTTCCGGCGCAACTCT
>SYDD01000142.1 GCA_005786775.1 Opitutaceae bacterium | reverse complement strand
GCCGGACCCCAGGAGTACGCGGAGGCGCAGCAGGAGGCCTTCCGTCTGGCTGGCCCGGAGTTCATGCGGCACTTTGACCTCGCGCAGGAGCCGGCGGCGGTCCGGCAGTCCTACGGCGGGGAATTTGGCCAGCGCTGCCTACTGGCGCGGCGCCTAGTGCAGGGCGGGGTCCGCTTTGTGGAGGTGTCTCATAACCTGAATTTCATCAACGGGGCGGGGTGGGACGTGCACAACGACGGGATCCGCAACCAGCACGGGCTGATCCGGGAGCTGGATCACGCTTTCGCGGGGCTGATCGAGGACCTGCAGCGCCACCGGCTGCTCGAGAAGACCCTGGTGGTCATCGCGACCGAGTTCGGTCGGCCCCCGGGGTTCGACGCGCGCGGGGGGCGCGGGCATCAGGGCTCCGCCTTCACGATGGTGATGGCGGGGGGCGGACTGCAGCATTGCGGGGCCTACGGGGCGACCGATGACCTCTCCAAGACCGTGGTGGCGAACCCGGTGAGCGTGCCGGACTTCCACGCGACGATGCTGGCGGCGCTCCAAGTGGATGTGGGCCAGGACCTGATGGACGGCGGGCGCCCGGTGCCAGTGACCGATGGCGGCCGCCCGGTCGCGGCGCTGTTCGGCTAGGAGCCGATCCCAATTTGCGCCAGGAGCCTGCCGCCGCACCCACCCATCCCCAGCCCGACTGATGCAGCGTGGCCCCGGCTGGCCTCTCCGCGGGGTATAGCGCAGGACGGGGCTCAGGCGTCGAAGCGAAGCAGTACCCCCTGCTTCCCGTTCCGCTCAAACTGGCTGACCTGATTGGCCAGGCGGCGGACGAGCCATCCGGCCATCCGCGTCTCGCCATCGGCCGAGTGCAGCAACTCCTCGGGCGCCGGCGCCTGGTCCGGGAAGGGGATTCGTGGGCCGGCGTAAATGAGCCGGAAGTCCAGATTCACGTCATCGTGCAGGACTTCCAGGGAGATGGGGCCGGCACGGAGGCCGCCGATGGCCTCCACCAGCTGGTTCACCGCATCTGACGCCCGCGAGACCGTGGTTCGGGGCAGGCCCCAAGTCTCGCCCCAATCGGCGATCGCCTCGTTGATCTGATCGTGGCGGGCGGCCGGGGTCTCGGTGATCTCGATTCGCCCCGATTGGCCGATGCCGATCCGCATCACGGCGTTGAGCCCGATGGCCAGCAGAGCAGCCAGCATCAGCGGCGAATGCAGGATGATGGACGCCAAACCGGAAGCGCCGGCGGCCACGGCCGGCGTGGCCTGCACGACGATCCCCGCCGCGACGGGCACGCCGATGACGATCATCCGCCGGGGCGAGAGCATTCGCGACAGGGCCAGTTCCGCTCCCGCCACGATGAAGAAGCTGGCCGCATAGCCCAGGATTCCGCCCACCACGGGCTCCGGCAGCGCGCTGACGGCGGCGATCAGCTTGGGAAAGAAACTGGCCACGATGAGGGCCAGCCCAGCCCCAATGCCGACGATGCGGGACGTGACCCCGGTGGCGAAGGCCAAGCCGATATTCGTGGACGAGAACCCGAGGAAGCCGCCCCCCAGGAAGCAGGAGAGCACACTCGTGGCGCCGGAGGCGGAGATCCCACGGGCCGTCTGGGACATATCCGGACGCATCCAGTCGGCGTTATCCATCCGGTCCATACTGATGAACACCCCCATATCATCCACGGCCGAAACGATCGCCAGGATGAGAAATCCGCCCAGCAGGGGCCAGCCGAGGTCGAAGGAAGGCAGCACCGGCTGTGGCGGGGCGAGGAGGGCGGCCGTCCCGATGGCGGCGGCTAAACCGTCCAACTGGCCGAGGAACGCGCTCATCGTGAGGCCCGCGGCGCCGCCCAGCAGCAGCGCGAAGAAGCGCGGCGTGCCCTTCAGCCAGACGGAGGCGGCGATGATGCTCCCCATCGTGACCAGACCGATGGTCAGAGCGTCGGTATCGACGGTGATCTCGTTGCCACCGGGCGCCGCGCCGAGAAGGCGGAGAAAACCATACGGCAGGATGGAAACGCCCAGCATCAGCACCACCACCCCGCAGACTTCGGCCGGGAAGAAGGCCCGCAGCCGCGGCAGGATCCGCCCCAGGGCGATCTGGGCGACGCCACCGAGCAGGGCCAACGTCGCAATCCCGCCCGGACCTGCAGCGGTTCCGGCCTGAATGCCGAAGGCCACCCACACGGGGGTGATGATGGGCATCACCAACAGCCCGCTCGCGAAGCGCGCAGAGGCGGCTTGGAGGATCGCGCCGATGCCGCCACTGACGAGCGTGCCCGCCAGCAAGGCCTGACGCTGCGCCTCATTGAAGCCGGCCCCCTTGGCGATCAAGGCCGCGTAGACCAGAAAGAGGACCGAAAGCGCCGCGTGCTGGAGTGCCAGCAGGACGATGGGGGCGAACGGGGGCTGTTCGTTCCGGCCGAAGAGGAGATTGCGGGGCTTGCGCGGCGTCATCCCACTTGGAAGCGTTCCTTTCGGGCCGGAAGCCGGCAAACCTAATACGGAGGAGCACGGACGGCGGACCTTGGCGCCGGAGCGCGTCCCTCCCTGACGGCCCACGGCGTTGGACCCGGGCCCTACGCGCCTCCCTGGCGGGGAGCGGCACCCGGTCGCCGGCAGGGCGGAAAAGGGCAAGAAAAAGGCCCGGTCTCTCTTGTGGAGAAACCGGGCCATAACTCTGGCAACAACCTACTCTCGCGGGACCTAACGTCCTACTACCATTGGCTGCTCAGGGCTTAACGGCCGTGTTCGGGATGGGAACGGGTGGGACCCCTGGCATATGGTCACCAGAAAGGGGAGCCCGGGGAAACCGGGCAAGTGGGGGAAAATCGAGGGTAGTGCACCTAAGTAGGTAAAATAAACGCCTAGAACGATGGGAGTTTTGCATGAACCGGAAGGGTCATTAGTACCGGTAAACTCAACGGGTTACCCCGCTTACATTTCCGGCCTATCAACCGGGTGGTCTACCCGGACCCTTCACCCCTTGCGGGGATTGTGATCTTATCTTGGGATGGGCTTGGCGCTTAGATGCTTTCAGCGCTTATCCCTTCCGAACGTAGCTGCCCAGCACTGCCGTTGACACGACAACTGGAACACCAGAGGTTCGTTAAACCCGGTCCTCTC
>SYDD01000141.1 GCA_005786775.1 Opitutaceae bacterium | reverse complement strand
GTCCCCGCAGATCAGCCGGTCCATCGGCCGCTCGCGCTCGAGGTCTACCTTGGTCTCCCGGATCGCCCGCAGTTGGTCCGGCGTTTCCGCGTGGGGGAACGAGGCCTCGAACTCGCGCTGCCAGTCGTTGTCGGGCGGACAGGCGTGTCCGGGCTGCGCCTCGCGCGCAGCCTGCAGCCGGAGCAGCTCGGCCGCGAGATCGACCGTCGCGCGTTCCGCCGCCTGCCGCGCCTTTTCCCACCGTCCAGAGCCAATCCGGCCCAGCTGCGGCCGCGTCTTGCTCAGGCCCACGTAGCGGCTGATCAGGTGCGACTCGGTGAGCGGCACATGCAGGGTCACTTGGTCATCGAACTCGAGTGAGATCACCTCGCGCTGGCCCTGTGCGGTGTCGAGCCGGGTGATGCCCCGGTAATGCGCGATGCCGTGCTGAAGGTGTACGACGAAGTCGCCCTCCACCAGCTCCGCGAAGTCCAGCAGTTGGTCGACCTGCGCCCGATGGGCCACGGCTCGTCCCGTTCCGGCGGCGCGGCGGGGCCGGCGACGCCCGAAAAGCTCCGTCTCGGTGACGACTACGAGGTCCCGAGCCCCGTCTTCCGCCGCGCCGCCCCGGCGTCGTCGCCCGCCGGACTCCGCCAGTAAATTCAGGGCCGCCTCCGGGCGGGCAGTGATACGGAAACCCTCGTTGAGGCTGCCCCGCCACCAGCGCGGTCGCAGCTCCTTCCAGCCGGGCGCAGCGGCCAGCAGTTCCTTAGCGCGCTGCTCCTCGCCCTCCTTCGACATCACCACCGCGACCTCCGCGCCCGCGCGGCCCCAGGCCGCGACCTGCCCGAGGAATTCCCCGCGCGCCTCCTCCTCCGCCGTCAGCCGCTCCTGAGCGATCAGCCCCTCGCCGGGGGTCCGCCGGTGATGCGCCAGCGCTTCGGTGTCCCACGTGATCTCGTCCGCCTCGCCCGCCGTCAGGCGGCTGGCCTCATCGAGGTCGCCGAGCCCGTTCACCCCGGCGCACTGCGCCGCCAGCGCCGCCAGCGGATCCGGCCCGCCGGCCGGTCCTAGCGCCGCCAGCTCGGTCTCCAGCGTCGCGGGCTCCACCAGCACCAGCCGCGCCGTGACCGGCAGGTAGCCCGCCAGGCCCGTCGCCGACGTCGCCAGCCGGACCCGCGGCGACGCGGGCACCGTCACGCTCTCCAGCGGGTCACCCGAGCGCTGCGTCACCGGATCGAACACCCGGATCGACTCGATCTCGTCCCCGAAGAAGTCGACCCGGCAGGGCCGGGAGGCGGTTACCGGGTAGATGTCGACCAGCCCGCCGCGGACGGCGTAGTGCCCCGGTGCCTCGCAGACGGCTTCGCAGTCGTAGTCCAACTGACTCAGCTCCTCCAGCAAGGTCTGGAATGGCAGGGTGGCGCCGCGCGCCAGCGTGAGCTCGCGCCGCGCGAACTCCTCGAGGGCCGGCACGGGTTGCAGCAGCGCCGCCGGCGTCGTCGTCACGACCAGCGTGTCCGGCGTGGCGGTGAGGCCGCGGACGGCCCGGAGCCGCGACAGCACGGCGAGGCGGTCGCTGGAGGCGGCGAAGGCCTCCCGCATCTCCCCGGTCTCCTGCGCCGACTCGGGGAACACTAGGGCCGTAAGCGGCGCGCCCGAACCCAGCGCCCGGTGGAAAAACGCGGTGTCCTCCGCCAGCCACTCGGCCTCGCGGAGGGTGGGCGTGACGACGAGCCAGACCGGCGCGAGCTCGCGACGAGTGAGTTCCGCTAGCACGGCGCCGCGGGCCGGCGGGCAGACGCCCGTGAGGCGGCGGAGGGTCGGCGGGGAGTCGGCCATCGGACGGAAGCGCCCGCCTCAGGTGACCGCGAGCGCGGCGCGGGCGGCGGCCTCCTCCGCGGCTTTCTTCGAGGGCCCGCGTCCTGTGCCGAGCGGCTGGTCCTGCAGAAAGACGGTAACGGTATAGGTGCGGGCGTGGTCGGCGCCTTCGGTGGCGACCACGGTGTAGCGGAGGGCGTCGTTGCCGTGCACCGGCTGAATGCGTTCTTGCAGGCGGCCCTTGGGGTTGTCCGCGACGGCGGCGGCGAGCCGCGGGGCGAGCGGCCCGTAGAGCGCCTGGACGGCGCGGCGGGCGCCCTCGAGCCCGGCCTCCAGAAACACGGCGCCGAGCAGGGCCTCGAGGGCATCGGCGAGGGCGGCGGGGCGCGCGCGGCCGCCGGCAGTCTCCTCGGAGGCGCTCAGGCGGAGCGCGGCGTCGACGCCGGCCTCGCGGGCCAAGCCGGCGAGACAGGCCCCGTTGGCGAGGGTCGCGCGCAGCCGGCTCAGCTCGCCCTCGCGTTCCCCGGGGAAGGCGGTGAACAGCTCCTCCGTCAGCACCAGCTGCAGCACGGCGTCGCCGAGGAATTCGAGCCGCTGGTTGGTCTCGGGCGGGGCGGGGTCTTGGCGGAGGGACGGGTGCGTGAGCGCCTGCGCGAGCAGGGCGCGGTCGCGGAAAACGTGGCCGAGGCGTACCTCGGGTGGGGTAGGGGAGACGCTCATGAGCTGGCGCTGGCGTAGCGGCGGAGCCCGCGGTGAAAGACTAGGACGGCGAGGCCAAGCCAGAGCGCGGCGAACCCGGCGAGCCCGAGCACCCAGGCGGGCTCGAACCCGTACAGGAGCACCCGTGCCGGGGCGTTGCTCACGACCACGACGGGGAGGAGCCAGACAAAGATCACCTCGGCGGCGCCGCGGAACGCTTCGCGGGGCATCCGCGAGAACTCGATCAGGCTGAAATACCCGCCCTCGACCCCCTGGGCGCTGGTCAGCCAGAAGACGCTCGCGGTCGACAGCATCAGCACGCTGTAGTGGATCACGAGGCCGCAGCCGACGAGCGCCGCGTAGAGCGCGAGTTGTCCCGGGGTTGGCCGAAGGCCAAGTTCCCCGGCTGCGTAGATCACCAGCCCGAGCGCCACGACCGAGTTCACCAGCCCGTCGGGGTCCAGCTTCCGCGTCGAGACCATGAACATCACGCTGCCGGGCTGGGCCAGGAAGAAGTCGAGGTGCCCGTTGCGGACGTTGCGGCCGAGGTCGTAGAGGCCGCTCCAGAAAAAGCCCATCAGGAGGCGCTGGATGAGTAGAGAGGTGCCGAGCAGTAGCAGCATCTCGGCGCGGTTCCAGCCGGCGATCGAGTCGGTGTGCCGGTAGATCACCTCCACCAGCAGCAAATTGACGCCCATCCAGAACAGCTCGACGAGCGCCCAGATGATGAAGTCCCCGCGGAACATAAGCGCCCGGGTGAGCGAGTAGCGCGCGCTGGCCGCCCAGACGCGCAGGTGTTGGGCGACGGCGCTCATCCCCCGACGGCGGTGTGGCGCCGCAGGCCCCGGACCCACAGCGCCTGCGCGAGCAGCAGCAGCAGCACGACCCACCCGGCCTGAAGGGCGAGGCCCTCAGCCGTCTCCGCTGGCCCGATGCGGCCCGTGAGGATCGCGGCCGGGAAATACATTTGGTAGTAGAAAGGTAGGAGGCGGGCGGTTTCGTGGAGTGCGGGCGGGAGCAGGTCCAGGGGAAAGATCTGCCCACCGAGCACCGCCTCCACTGCCATCGAGAGCACGACGAGGCCTTGGATCTCGAGGAACCAGAAGGTCAGCAGGCCGAAGCAGTAGGCGATGGTGAACTGGACGAGCGCCGAGAGCACCAGCGCCGGCACCGCTGCGGCGAGGCGCCAGGGTTCACCGGGAAAGGCCAGCGCGTCGTGGATAAACGGGTAAGCTGCAGCGAGGGGCAGCAAAATAAGCGCCCCGGACACCAGCCGGGCGGCGGCGAAGATGCTCAGGCGGTAGAGGAAGTAGTTGATCGGCTTGAGCAGGAACTGATTGATCAGGCCTTGCCGGATCTCCTCGCTGATCTGGTAGTCCTCGTTAAAGGCGCTGATCAGGAACTGCAGGAATAGGATGGTGGTAAAATAGGTGAGCGTCTGCCGCAGGTCGAAGCCGCCCACTTGGTCCCGACCGGCGAAGGCCGCGCCCCAGAGGATGAAGACCGCGGCGAGGTGGAACAGGGAGAAGAACCCGCGCACGGCGAAGTTCCATCGGTACACGAGGCTGCCCTGCAGCCCCAGGAGGAAGGCCTGGCGGTACTTGCCGGCGGCGCGCAGCATCGCGGGCCTTAGGGCTCGAGCCCGAACCGCTTGACGACCTCGTCGGCCAGGCTCCGGTAGGCCGTCGAGCCCAGCCCCTGCGGATCGTAGGCCAGGATCGGTTTCCCGAAGCTCGGCGCCTCGCTCAGGCGGATGGTCCGCGGGATCAGCGTGTCAAAGACCTTCCCCGGCAGGTGCTGGCGCACCTCCTCTACCACCTGGCGCGCGAGCTTGGTGCGGCCGTCGAACATCGTCATCACGACCCCGCCCAGCTCGAGGCGGTCGTTGACGTGAGCTGCCTTGAGCCGTTCCACGTTGCGGAGGATTTGGCCGAGGCCCTCGAGGGCGAGGTACTCACACTGCAGCGTGATCAGCAGGTAGTCGGCGGCGGCGAGGCTGTTCATCGAGAGCAGCCCCAGCGCAGGCGGGCAGTCGATGAGGATCACCCGGTAGCCGTTGGAGTCGCGCACCGGGTCCAATACCCTTCGCAGCCGCGCCAGGTAGTCCTCGCCTTGCGCCAACTCGATCTCCGCGGCCGCGAGGTCTTCCTCGCTGGGAATCAGGGCTAGGCACTCGTGCGCGGTCGGCGTGATCATGTCGAACGCCGACCCTTCCCCGTGCAGCGGCCCGTACAGGCTGCGCCCCGCCTGTTTCTCTACGCCTACGGCGCTCGTCGCGTTGGCCTGCGGATCAAGGTCCACCAGCAGGGTGTGGATCTTCCGCTCGGCCAGCGCTGCGGCGAGGTTGACCGCGGTGGTGGTCTTGCCGACGCCCCCTTTCTGGTTGGCGATGGAGAATACGACGGTGGGCATGGCTGTGGGGGAGCTGATAGGCGCTGCCGCCCGCGGCCGCAAGCGCGGCCTCGCCGCTTCTCGCTCGCACCCTCGCCCTGCCCGCGCTTCCCTTCGGGGATGGAAACGACGCGGGTCGGCTTGGTGGGACCGGCCAGGCCCGAGCCGACGACTAAGCTTTCCGTGGAAGTGACGCTGCCGGATGGTTCGGGCCTGCTTGTGCGCCCCATCCGCCCGGCCGACGAGCCGCGCCTCGCGCGGTTCCATGCCGGGCTCTCCGACCGCAGCGTCTACCAGCGCTACTTTCGGCCGATCCCCTTGGCGCAGCGGGTCCGGCACGCTCGGCTGAGCCGGCTCTGCTTCGCCGATTTCCGCACGGAGATCCCGCTCGTCGCCGTGCGCGGCGGCGGCGGTCCGGACGAGGAGATGGTCGCCATCGGCCGGCTTCACCGCGATCCGGGCCGGCCCGAGGCCGAGGTCGCGCTGGTGGTGGCCGATGCCTGGCAGCGCCGCGGGTTTGGCACGGTGTTGCTCGCGCCTCTTCGGCACGCTGCTGGCCGAGAACCTACCGATGCAGCGGCTCTGCCGCCGGAGGGGCTTCGCGCTTCACTTCGGGAGCGGCGGCGAAGTCACCGCGGAACTCGCCCTCGCCTCGGGGCCGCGGCCGGCGTGAACCGCCACCGCCGCCCGCTCAGTCGTTCCCGAGGCGCGACCAGACGGCGGTCAGGCGCTCGCGCAGCAGGCGGGCGCTCGCGGGCGGCAGCACCGCGGGGGTGAGGGGCACGTTCTTGGTGTCTTCGCGCTCAAGCTGGCCGGGCAGCCGGCCGTACTTGTAGTCGCGCTCGAGCCCGCCGTCCGTCGCGAGGCGGATGCCGGGGAACTCCTGCCGGGGCACGGAAAGGTAGAACTGGTCTCGCGCGATGACCGGGGATTGCCCGGCACCTAGCCGCAGCCGGGCCCGGGCGAGCTCGCGGAACAACTCCCGCGCCGTAAGGGTGGCTGGATCGACGAACGTGGGACGGGGCGCCAAGACGTTCCGCCAGGCCGGATCCGCGGCGAGTTCCGTGAAGGCACGCTCGATCTCCGTCTTCGCGAGCGGGTAGTGGGTGCAGCCCAGGACGACGGTCTCGAGCGGCCGGCCGGGCCGCAGCTCGCGGTAGGCCTCCGCCAGGGCGCGCACCTCGCGCCGCGCGTAGACGGCAACCGGCTCGGTGAAGGCCGCGTCCCCCTCGATCGCCCCCGCCAGCGTGGCACTGCCCTGTTGCGCGATGGGCGGCGGCCCGAAGCCGGCGCGGCCGAGGGTGGCGCCGATGGTCCGCGGGTACACGCCGCTCGCGCAGGTCCCGACGGTCGCCATCACGCCGATGCCGCCGGCGGGATTGGTCTCGAGTACGCCGCGCGCCCCGGCCTCCACCACCCCGACCACGATGACGGGCACGCCCCACGCCGCGACGGCCGCGCGGATATCCTCCAGCCCATAGGCGGTGGCGGTGTTGCAGGCGATGACGACCGCCTTGACCGGCGGCTTCGCGAAGTGGGGCTGGTCGCCCCGCGCGGGCCAGGCGCGGCGGCCGAGGAGGAAGATCGTGTCCTTGAGGATGAGCTCGCGCAGGTAATCCGTGCGGCCGGCGGCCCCGTAGTTGCCGTACGGCATATTGGCCTGGTCGCCGAAGTACACGAAGCGCTCCGCGGCGAAATCCGGCACGCCGTCTGGGCCGGGCGCGAGGGTCTGGTTGTTGAACGCGTCGAGCGTCAGGATGGCCTCGAGCACGGTCAGCCCGCCGATCCCCGAGTCGAAGACGCCGATCGGCAGTTGGCGGACGGCGGCGGGGTCAGCCCAGGCGCCGGCGTCGAAGGTGAAGGCCGCGCGGCCGTCGGCCGCGGCGCGGCGGACGAGGGCGCTGGTTTCCGCCCCCGGCGCGGTCGGCGCGATGAGGGCGAGCAGCAGGATCGGGAGCAGGCGCATCGTGTCCTAGGGGCTAGGTTGCCCGGGGGCGACCGGCAAGCGGGGCGAAAAAAAGCCCCCCGCGCGGGCGGGGGGCGGGCGGCTCACTTCTTGGCCGGGGCCGACGCGGCGGGGGCGGCCGCGGGCGGCGACTTGATGTCGAGCAGCTCGACGTCGAAGACAAGGGTGGAGCTGGGCGGGATACCGGGGCGGCCGTCGTCCCCGTAGCCGAGCTGGGGCGGGACGTGGAGGCGGATCTTGCCGCCCTTGTTCATCTTCTGGATGCCCTCGGTCCAGCCGGGGATGACTTGGTCGAGCGGGAACTCGGCCGGCTCGCCACGCTTGATCGAGCTGTCGAATGCGGTGCCGTCGATCAGCTTGCCCACGTAGTGGACGCGGACGGTGTCGGTGGCCTTGGGGGCGGGGCCAGGGCCGGCCTGGGTGATCTCGTAGCGTAGGCCGCTGGGCAGCTCGACCACGGCCTTATTCTCCCGCAGTTTGGTGAAGTACGCCTCGTTCACCGCGGAGTTCTTGGTCTTCAGCTTCGCGGTGTAGGCGTTCTGCTTCTTCTGCATGAAGTCGTCCATCAGGGGCCCGATCTTCTCCAGCTCGTAGGGGGAGTCCTTGCCGGCGGCGGCCGCGCGGAACCCCTTGATGAGGGTCTCCAGCTCTTCGCTCGAGAACTCGAGCTCGCCGAGGCCGACGCGCTTGCCGATAAACCAGCCGAATTCCTCGAGGATCTGGGCGTCCGTAAACGAGGGCTTCGCGGACGCGGCCGGAGCGGCGGCCCCGGGCAGGGTGACCTTGGCCTCCTGAGCGGCGAGGGAGCCGGCCCCGAGCAGGGTCAGGCTGAGAAGGGGGAGAGACGGGAACTTCATGGTTCGGATGGGATGGGAGGAGGCGCGGTTGCGAGGGGCGGACCGCGAAGACGGGAAGGCGTGCCAGACCCCCCGGCGAAGGCAATCCCGTTCTCCCCGCTTGTCCCGGCGGGAACCCGCGGCCAGTGTGCGCGCACCAACCCTGATGCATCCTGAGTATTTCTGGACGAGTCCCGACGGCCAAATCCTGACGGTGAAGAACAAGGATGAACGGTCGGTCCGTCTCACCCTGGCGTTCTGGCCGCGCCATCCGGCGGAGTTGGAGGCCCTGCGCCCGCTCCTGTCCCGCCTGCGCTTCTCCCTCCGCAGCTCGCTCGCGCGGATCGGGCTGGAGGTGATCCTCACGGGCCCCCTGCGGATCGAGGGGGGGCGCCTCGAGCTCGACGCGGAGGCCTTCCTGTACGACCCCAGTTTCCCGCACGCCGCCTACTGGAAGAAGCTCCTGCGCGTCGGCGCGCCGGCCGGCCGCCTCTACCACGCGCCGGCCGAGGCCAAGCTCACCACCGCCGAGATCTGGGATGCCCTAAAGGCGAACCTGATCAAGCTGCCCAACACCATCAGCATCGACTCCCAAGGCCGGGTCTTCCTCACCCCCCATCAGGTCGCGTACACCCTCAGCCCGAAACTGCAGCGCGACGACCTTGAGCGCGTCGTCGCCGGCGTGCTGGGCCGGGGCTTCCTCGACCGCGTGCAGGTGCGTCGCGAGGCCGCGCCGCTGGCGATCGCCCCGCGCGCCGGCATCCTGACCAGCTGCTCGATGTACCTTAAGGAGCACTACGTCGTCCTCAACCAGGGCGAGGGCAACTTCGGCATCCACACTAGCGCGGTGCTGCTCGACCCGGTGAAGACCTTCGGCACGAACGTGATGCTCGAGATCTACAACCCCGGGGACCAGCCGGTGGTGAACCCGCTCGTCTCCGTCGAGGTCTTCCGCGCCCCGCAGACCGAGGATCCCGAGGTGCGCACCCTCGCCCGCAAGCGCACCCGCCTGCTCGCGACCGCGGCCGGCCTGTTCAAGGCGATGGATGACTGCCCCGCCTGCGTCGCCGAGGAGGCCCGGCCGCGAACCCGGCTGTCCGTGCGCGGCCAGTCCGGCGCGGTCGACAACCGCGCCCTGGTGGTGCGCGCCGGCGCGGACGTCCGCCGTTTGCTCGAGTCGAAGCGCAGCTCGCTCGGCCACCGCACGATGATCCAGGCCCTCGACGCGGCCGAGCCCGGCGCCGACACCCTGATCACGGAGTACTTCCCGGGCCTGATGGAACAGGTGGAACTCTTCGCCCGCCTCCCCGAGCTCGGCCTGCGGCGCATCGTCTTCCGCCAGGCCTCGCGCACCCACGGCTACTTCTTCTCCAGCCACGCCCACGGACGGCTCGACACCCTCCGCTCGCTGGGGATCGACACCTACTGGTACGACGAGACGACCCGCGACCTCTACGTGCACACCTACAAGCGGGAGCGCGGCTTCTTCGTGCGGGAGGAGGTCGCCCGCCGCTTCAACGAGGCCACCATCCTCGCGTTCTACGGCTCCGCGGTGAACCTCGATCCGGTCGATGCCGGCCGCATCTCCGCCCTCGTGGACAAGGTGACCGGCTTCATCGGCCACAACCTCGGCGTGCTCACGGGGGGCGGCGGCGGCGTGATGCGCCTCGCCACCGAGCAGGCGCGGGCCAAGGGCGCCCTCACCGGCGCGTGCTTCCTGCAGCTCGAGGCGCAGCCCCCGGAGCTCGGCGTGGACTTCTTCAACACGTTCCAGGAGGACTCGCGGCACTTCCGGCAGAAGTGGTTCGAGGCGGCGGATTTCTGCGTCTTCAACGTCGGCGGCGTCGGCACCCTCGAGGAGGTCGGCATCGAGCTCTGCAACCTCAAGCTGGGGATCCGTCCCCGCGTGCCCTACGTCTTCTTCAACGCCGAGTTCTGGGAGGACCTGCGCCGCCAGCTGCGCGTGATGATCAAGCAGGGCCGTGCCCCGGCCTGGATGACCGACTACATCCTGTTCACGGACGATCCCGACGAGGTCGTGGCCTTTTACCGCCGCAAACTGCAGGTGCTCTGAGTTCGCGCCAAATTGGGGGTTGCGCCGCCCCGTCCCCTGCTCATGGTCCGCGACGGCCAGGTGCCATGCATGGGCAGGCGCGTGAACTCCGCCAGGACCGGAAGGTAGCAACGGTGACGACGTTCTCTCAGTGCCGTGGAGTGCCTGGCCACTTTTTTTGCCCGCTGCCGGCACCCGGGGCCGCGCGCGACGCTTTCGACTCGCGCCGCCCCGGCCGCCCCGCTCAACCTCCCCGCGCTTGTCCTCCGCCTACCAGGTCATCGCCCGCAAGTGGCGCCCCCGCACGTTCGCCGACGTCGTCGGGCAGGACCACGTGGTGCGCACCCTGCGCAACGCGATCGCCCGCCAGCGCATCGCCCACGCCTACCTTTTCGTGGGGCCCCGCGGCACCGGCAAGACCTCGACCGCCCGCATCTTCGCCAAGGCCCTCAACTGCACCGGCGGGCCGAATGCCGACTTTGATCCCGCCGATCCCGCCTGCGTCGCCATCGCCGAGGGCTCCCACCTCGATGTGATCGAGATCGACGGCGCCTCGAACAACGGCGTCGACCAGGTCCGGGACCTCCGCGAGACGGTCCGCTACGCCCCCGCGCAGGGCCGGTTCAAGGTCTACATCATCGACGAGGTCCATATGCTCTCGGCGGCCGCCTTCAACGCGCAGCTGAAGACCCTCGAGGAGCCGCCCGCCCACGTGAAGTTCATCTTCGCGACCACCGACCCGCAGAAGGTGCTGCCGACGATCGTCTCGCGCTGCCAGCGCTTCGACCTGAAGCCGATCCCGGACGAGCTCATCGTCACCCGGCTCCAGCTGATCGCCACCGCGGAGGGCATCCAGGCCGAGCCCGCTGCGCTGGCGTGCATCGCCCGGCTCGCCGACGGCGGGATGCGCGACGCGCAGTCGATCCTCGACCAGATGATCTCCTTCTGCGGGACCACGGTCACCGAGCCGGACGTGCTGGAGGTCTACGGCCTCGTCTCCGCCGCGCAGGTCGCGGAGCTCGCCGGCGCCGTGGCCGCCGGGGATCAGCGCCGACTCGTCGCGCTGGTCGACGCCTGCGACGCCGCGGGCCGCGACCTCGTGCGCCTGCTTAACGACCTGCAGGCCGTGTTCCGGGCGGCGCTCCTGGACGCCATCGCCCGCGGCGGTCGCAGCGACCAGCTCGGCGGCGTCGCGCTCACCACCGAGCAGCTGACCCGGCTCCTCGACGCCCTCCGCGAGGGCGAGGGCGGGGTGAAGCTCGGGCTGGCGGAGAAGATCAACTTCGAGGTCACGCTCCTCCGTGCCGTGGAGGCGAGCCGCGCGCGCGCGATCGACAGCCTCTTGAAGGAGCTCACGGCCCTGGCCGAGGAGGCGCCGGCGGCCGACGAAAAAAAAAAGGCCTGATTGACCGGCTCGAGGCCCGCCTGGCCGCCGCGTCCGCCGCCCGGGCCGTCCCGCCGCCGCTTTCCGTCACCGCGCCGGAGGCTCCAGTACCTCTGGTCGCCGTTCCCAGGCCTTCATTGCCGCGCGCCGCCGAGGCGTCCCCGGTGGTGGCTCCCCCGGCGGCAGAGGCCGCGCCCCCCGGTGAGCCCGATCCCACGTGGCCGGATGAATCGGCCGAGGCACAATTCCTCGCCGAGGCCCGCGAACGCGGCGAACCGGTTCCGGCGCCGGCGAACCCGGCCGCGGAGCCCGAGGCCGCGGAGCCGGAGCCGTCCGGGCCCGCGCCCGAGCTCGATGAACTGGTCGGGCGCCTGCCCGCCGCGGTGCGGGAGACCTTGGACGAGTTGTTCCGCGCCCGCTTCGTGCGCGTCACCCGGCTGCCCCGGAAGACCCTGACGGCCCCGAAGCAGTGATCGTGGCCGCCGGGTCGCCGCCGCAGTTCAGACCGCGTGGAGGGCGCGTCTGTCCACCGCGAGCGCGGCCTCCTTCACCGCCTCGCTGAGCGTGGGGTGGGCGTGGATGGTGCGGGCGAGGTCTTCGGCGCTGCCGCCGTACTCGAGATGGGTCACGACCTCGCTGATGAGTTCCCCGGCGTTGGGGCCGAGGATCTGGGCGCCGAGGAGGCGGTCGGTGGTGGCGTCGGCGACGAGTTTCACGAAGCCCTCGGCGGAGCCGGCGGCGAGCGCGCGGCCGTTCGCGGCGAAGTTGAAGCGTCCGATCCGCACCGCCCGGCCGGCGGCCTTGGCGCCCTCCTCGCCGAGCCCGACGGACGCGACCTCCGGGTGGGTGTAGATGATGGCGGGCACGAGGTCCCAGTTCACGTGG
>SYDD01000018.1 GCA_005786775.1 Opitutaceae bacterium | reverse complement strand
GGCGCGGAGATGGTGGGTAACCCCTATGTCTCCGCCTGATCCCGTTCACGAGGCCCCGATGCGCCGCGCGCTCGCACTCGCGCGGGGCGTATGGGGCGAGACCCAGCCGAATCCGATGGTCGGGGCCGTGCTGGTGGAGGATGGGGTGATCGTGGCCGAGGGTGCGACCGCGCCCGATGGGGGGCCGCACGCGGAACGGCGGGCTTTGGAGGCGCTGGGCCGGCCCCCACGGCCAGGGGCGACGCTGTACGTGACCTTGGAGCCCTGCTGCACCGAAGGGCGCACGGGAGCCTGCACGGCACGGATTATGGCGGCCGGCATCCGACGAGTCGTGGTCGGCGCCGTAGACCCGAATCCGGCGCACGCCGGCCGCGGGCTCGAGGTGCTGCGGGCCGCCGGGGTCGAGGTCATCAGCGGGGTGCTGGCGGAGGAGTGCTCCGATCTGAATTTGATTTTCAACCATTGGATCACGCGGGACTCGCCGTTGCTCGCGGCGAAGGTCGCGTCGACGCTCGACGGCAAGCTGGCCTGCCGCACTGGGGATTCGCAGTGGATCACCAGCGAGGCGGCCCGCGCGGACGTCCACCGCTGGCGGCGCCTGTTCCCCGCGATCGGCGTTGGGGCGATGACGGTCCTGCACGACAACCCCCGCCTTACGGCGCGGCCGCCCGGGGGCGTCGAGAGCTGTCCAGTGCGGTTCGTGTTCGACGGGCTGCTCCGCACGGTGGTCGAGAAGAACCTGCCCCGGGTCTTCACCGACGAATTCCGGGATCGCACGGTCGTCGTCACCACTCCGCACGGCGGCTTGGGTTACGTGCGCAAGCTCCGGGACCTCGGGGTGCAGGTGTGGGTGATTGATTCGCCGTCGCAGCGCGTGCCGTTCGCCGCCTTCCGCCGCCGCTGTGCGGAGGAACGGATCTCCGGCGTCTTTATCGAGGGCGGAGCCCATCTCATTAGCGAACTACTGCGGGCGCGAGAGCTGGATTACCTCTTCGCGTACCACGCGCCGCTGCTGTTTGCCGACGACAAGGCACGGGCCATCTTCAGCGGCCTCCGGCCGGAACGGGTGGCACAGGGGGTGCGCCTCGACGAGGTCCGCCACGAGAGTTTCGGCGGCGATGTGCTGATGCGCGGCCGGGTGGTTTATCCGGAAAAGATGCTCGTCGACGAGGCCGTGTTTCGGCTGCGTTGAGGGCCGATGCCCTCCGTCGCCCGCCCCCGCGCCCGGCTCTCGTTCCTCGTCCTCTGCGCCCTGTTCGCCCCGGCCCTGCCGGCGGCCCAGCCGGCCGAGGATTACCCCACGCATCCCGATTCCCTCGTGCGCCCCGGGGTGCCGGTGGGTGAGCTCCTCAAGCTCACCTTCGCCGAGTCACGAATCTTCCCGGGCACTACGCGCGAGGTGCAGGTCTACGTGCCGCGGCAGTATGATCCGGCGCGGCCGGCGTGCGTGCACGTCAACCAGGACCGGATCCAGTGGAACGCGCCGGTGGTCTTCGACAACCTGATCGCCAAGGGGGACATCCCGGTGCTGATCGGCGTGTTTGTCGCCCCGGGGGTGGTCAAGGCGGCCGACGGCGCGCAGGCCCTCGACCGCTTCAACCGGAGCTTCGAGTACGACGGGCTGGGCGACGCCTACGCCCGCTTCGTGCTGGAGGAGCTGCTGCCCTTCGTGGAGCGGCAACGCACGGCCGACGGGCGCCCGCTACGCCTCTCCCGTTCCGGCAACGACCGGGCAATCGCCGGCTCCAGCAGCGGCGCGATCGCGGCGTGGACCGCGGCGTGGGAGCGGCCGGACGCGTTTTCCCGCGTCTTCAGCGGCATCGGCACCTACGTGGGCCTGCGGGGCGGCGACCGCTACCCGACCCTGGTCCGCAAGTTCGAGCCGCGGCGGATCCGGGTGTTCCTGCAGGACGGCAGCAACGACAACAACATCTACGGCGGCGACTGGTGGATGGCCAACCAGACCCTGCAGCGCGCCCTTGAGTTCTCCGGCTACGAGGTGCGCCACGTCTGGGGCGAGGGCGGCCACAATGCCCGCCACGCCACCGCGCTCTTCCCCGACGCCCTCCGCTGGCTCTGGTCCGGCTGGCCCCGGCCCGTCGGCTTCGCCGCGCCCACGCGCAATGCCGTCCTCGCCGCGGTCCTGATCCCGGGCGAGGACTGGACGCTGGTCGGCGAGGGGTACGGCCTCACCGAGGGACCGGTCGCGTTGCCCGGGGGCGAGGTCCTCTTCAACGACATCCGGGCGTCCCGCACCTACCGCATCGGCCGCGACGGGCGCGTCACTCTCGAGCGCGAGGACACCCAGCGCGCCAACGGCCAGGCCCTCACCCCCGACGGCACCCTCGTGGTGGCCGAGGCGGGACGGAAGTCCGTCCTGGCCCATCGCGCGGGGACCGCGCCCCGGATCCTCGCCTCTGACCTCGCGGGCAACGACCTCGTCGTGGCCCACAATGGGAACGTCTACGTGACGGCGCCGCCCGCGGGTTCCAGCAACGACCCCAGCGCGGTGTGGCTGCTGCGCCCGGATGGGTCGAGGGTGCAGGTCGATTCCGGACTGCGCTTCGCCAACGGG
>SYDD01000140.1 GCA_005786775.1 Opitutaceae bacterium | reverse complement strand
CCTCGCTTTGCAGCGCCAGAGCCAAGCGGAGAACCTGAAGTCGGTCGCCGCGGCGGACTCCTTCGGCAACCCGGCGGCCAACCCGGGCGAGCTCCTGATGCGCCTGCCCGGCGTGGCCGTGAACACCGTCTCCGGCGAGGCGGTCGAGCTGTTCCTGCGCGGGATGGGCACGAGCTTCATCGCGCTGATGAGTGACGGCAACGCCCTCGCCTCCTCGGTCGGCACCTCCTCCAGCCGCGATTTCCAGCTCACCGCCCTCGACACCGGCAACATCGAGTCGGCGGAGATCGTCCGCGCCCCGACCCCGGACCTGCCCGCGAACGCCATCGCCGGCTACCTGAACTTTGTCACACGTCGGGGCTTCGACCGCCGCGGTCGTCGCGTGGAGCTGACCGTGGGGACGCGCTGGACGGATTTTCATGCCGGCCGCAGTCCGCACCGGGACCGGTCCGGGCTGGACCAGGTGGCCTTCTCGTACGCGGACGTCCTCAACGCGTTCGGTGGCCAGCGGAACCTCGGGGTCGCCTTCAACGTGAACCACCGCTCGGCGCCGACCCTGACCGACGCGGTGGGCGGCATCGGGGCCGCGGCGGCCGGTGCCGGGCACGTCCTGCCCACGGCGACCAACGGCCTGACCTCGCCCTTGTTGCGTGCCTTCGGCTCCGGCGAGACCCACGCGCCCACGCGCAAGCAGGGCGTCGGCCTCAACCTCGATTACAAGCTGGCCGGCGGCGCGGTGGTCTACCTGCGCCAGACCCTGAACCTCAACGTCACGCCGGACCAGTCGACCGTCTACCGCCAGTCCACCTCGACGGCGGCGGCCGTGGCGAGTTTCGAGCCGGGCAGCACCTACGAGTTCCAGCGCGCGCTGCCGCTCGCGGGCTCGCGCTCCGAGGTGTTCTCCGGCCAGACGCGCAAGAAGGCCGTGACCTATGCGGGTTCGACCGGCCTCGAGCTCCCCTTCGCCGCCGGCGCGGGGCGCCTCACCGTGGACGCGAGCTTCTCGCGCGCGACCACTTGGTACCCGATCCACGCGGACCTGACGGCGGACGTGACAGGCATCGGCTGGCAGGTGGACCGCCGGGGTCGCCCTTCGTGGTACCCCGCGTTCACGCAGACCGCCGGGCCCTCGATCTACGACCCCGCCAACTACACGCCGCGCACCTACATCCGGCGGACCTACCGGGCGCCCGCGGAGCGGCTGGGCCTGCGGGCCGACGTGCGGCGGGAGGTCGCGACCGTCGTCCCGGCCTACCTGAAGTTCGGCGTGCGGCTGGAGGAGGACCGCCGCGAGCAGGACACGGATTTGCAGAACTACACCTACGCCGGCCCGCGGGGCATCGGCCCGTTTCTCGGCGTGCAGTTCCTCCAGGCCGCGGGGAATTACGGCCCGTACCCGTTCCTGCTCGCGCCCGGCTCGGGCGGGGAACGCGACCTCGCGGCGCGGCCCGAACTCTGGACCCAGACCGCGGCGGACGCCTACAACAGCGTGACCAGCACCCTGCAGGGCGACGCGCGGTTCCGCGAGCGAGTGAAGGCGGGTTACGCGATGGGCGGCTTCCGCGCGGGCTGGCTGCGCGTGGCGGGTGGCCTCCGCGTGGAGCGCACCGCCAACGAGGGCACGGCGTACCGGCGGAAGACTTCCGCGGCGGCGGGGACCACCTCCGTGACCTCGCTGCCGCCGGCGCAGAACGCGGCGCGCGCGCTCGCGCAGTTCGCGGGCGGGCGGGAGACCTCGGGCGGAGACTACGTCAACGTGTTCCCCGGCGTCCATTTCACGGCGGAGCCGTGGCGGCGGCTCCAGTTCCGGGCGAGCTACCACGCCTCGATCACGCGCCCGCCGGTCGCGAGCCTCCTGCCGACGACGAACGTGAACGACGACACCCGCCTGATCACCGCGGGCAACCCGGACCTGCGCCCGTACACCGCGGACAACTTTGAGGTGGCGGTGCAGCGGTACTTCGAGCCGGTGGGCCTGCTGGAGGCCAGCGCCTTCCTGAAGGAGATCGCCAATTACACGCGCTCGTTCGACACCGTGGTGGCGGCGGGTGCGGACAACGGCTTCGAGGGCCAGTTCGCTGGCTACACCCTGCGCCAGACGCGCAACGTGGGCGCGGCGCGCATCCGCGGCGTCGAGCTCGGCTGGCAGCAGCAGTTCACCTTCCTGCCGGGCCCGTGGCGGGGGCTCGGGGCCTTCGCCAACTTCACCTACACCCAGGCCGAGGGCAGCTTCGGCGGCACCACCTACCAGCGCCGCCTCGCCAACCAGCGGCCGCGCGCGGGTAACGCCGGCCTCTCCTACGTCGGCTTCGGCGCGCAGGTCCGCCTGCTCGCGAACTGGAACGACCGCTACTACCGCAGCGGCGACGGCAGCGCGGCCGTTTACAGCGATCCCCGGCTCTTCCTCGACCTCAAGGCCCAGTACCGGGTCAACCGCCGCACGGAAGTCTACCTCGAGGTGATGAACCTCACGGATGAGTTCAACCAGACCTTCGTCCGCGAGGGCGGCCTCAAGTACAACAGCCAGAAGCAGGGCACGCTCTACGCCACCGGGCTGAAGGTCACCTACTGACGCGCCCAGCGGCACGCTCGCGCCCGATACCGCGTCCGGTTCAGGTGACCTCCACCTGGTCGGCGGGGGCCGCAAGCAGCAACTCGTTGCCGTAGACGATCCCGGGTACGAGCGGCAGCAGCAGCTCGAGGATGTCCGGCGTCTGGAAGTGCTCCGGCTTGGTTTCCGGGTGCGGGTGGTAGATCCAGCCGGCGACCGCGGGCGCGCCGGGGCGGAGCAGGCGGACGTCGGCGAACGAGAAATCCTCCGCCGGCTCGACCGGGTGCCAGCGCACGCCGCGGAACGTGTGCCGTGGCCGGACGAGGCGCCAGCGCCGCGGGGCGATGCTCACGTTGACGGTGCCGGGGTGGCAGCCGGCGAGGTCGAGGCCGCGCGCGAGGAAGTGCGGCCGCTGCATCGCCACCGTGCCGCCGGGGAACCGCGGGTCGCCGTTGAGGCCCGAGGCGACGCGGTGCCCCGGGACGACGCGGGCGGCGAACGTGGGCCAGTCGGACGGGGGCGCGGCGGGAATCACGCTCTCGGGATGGCCGCGCGGGTGCGGCGCGTCGAGCCCGGGCCGGGCGTTTTTTTGTTAGCCAGCCCCGCGCGCGCCTTCCACGGTGCATGCAGGCCCGCGACCCCGCGGTGCCGCGCCCCCTTCGCCGATGTCCCTCATCCTGTTCCTGGCCGTCTCCGCGGCCGTGCTGCTCCTCGCCTACCGGATCTACGGCCGGATTCTGGTCCGGTTCCTCCAGCTGGACGATGCCGCCCAGACCCCGGCACACCGCCTGCGGGATGGTCTCGACCACGAGCCGGCGAGCCGCAACTGGCTGCTGCCGCAGCATTTCTCGGCCATCGCCGCGGCGGGGCCGATCGTCGGCCCGATCCTCGCGGCGACCTACTTCGGGTGGTTGCCGGCGTGGCTCTGGATCATCTTCGGCGCGATCTTCATCGGGGGCGTGCACGACCTCACGACCCTCGTTGCCTCCGTGCGCCACGACGCGAAGTCGATCGCCGAGGTGGTGCGCCGCCACATGAACCGGCGCTCCTACCTACTGTTCCTCGCCTTCATCTGGATCTCGCTGGTCTACGTGATCATCGCCTTCGCGGACGTGACCGCGGGCACCTTCGTGCAGAAGGCCTCCGTGGCGGACGCGGCGGCGCCGGGGCCGGCGGTGGCGACTTCCTCGATCCTGTACCTCATTCTCGCGGTCGTAATGGGCCTGTGCATGCGGAAGTTCGGCCTCGGCGAGGGCCGGGCGCAGCTGATCTTCCTGCCGCTCGTGGTGGTCGCGATTCTGGTGGGTCCTTACCTGCCGCTGGACCTCGGGGCCCTCACCGGCGCCAGCCGCCCGCAGGTGCTCTGGGACCATGTGCTCCTCGGGTACTGCTTCTTCGCCGCCCTCTCCCCGGTTTGGCTGCTGATGCAGCCCCGCGGCGCCCTCGGTGGCTACTTCCTCTATGTGATCGTGATCGTCGGCGTCCTCGGCACCGTCATCGGCGGCCTCTCGGGCCAGCTGACCATCGCGGCCCCGGCAGTTTCTACCGCGCACCTCTTCGAGTTCAACGGGACCATTCCCCCCCTGATGCCCGTGCTGTTCATCACGATCGCCTGCGGGGCCTGCTCAGGCTTCCACTCGATCGTCGCCAGCGGCACGACCTCCAAGCAGCTCGACCGCGAGACCGACGCCAAGCCGGTCGCCTATGGCGGCATGCTCCTCGAGTCGTTCCTCGCCTGCATCAGCCTGGTGACCGTGATGATCCTTGCGAAGCCCACCGGCCGCCCCGACCTGACCTACGCCGACGGCATCGCGGTGTTCATGAGCCAGGCGACCTTCGGCCTGGTGCCGGTCGAGCTGGCGCGCCAGTTCGGGCTGCTCTGCTTTGCGACTTTCGTGTTTGATACCCTTGACGCCTGCACGCGCCTCGCCCGCTACGTGCTGCTCGAACTCACCGGTTGGACGGGGAAGGCCGGGATGGTGGCCGCGACCCTGCTGACCCTCGCGGGTCCCGCGGTCGTCGTCGCCCTTCCGCCCGCGGTGGTGGGGGGACAGCCGATCCCGATCTGGCGGGCCTTCTGGAATCTCTTCGGCACCTCCAACCAGTTGCTGGCGGCGCTCGCCCTGCTCGGGGTTACGGTGTGGCTGGGACGGCGCGGCCGCTCAGTCTGGTACACCCTCGCGCCGACGCTCTTCATGCTCGCGATGACGATGTGGAGTTTGGTGATCGCGGTGCAGGTGCACCTCGGCCGGCTCGCGACGGGCACGGCCGTGATGGTGCACCACGTGGAGTTTACCGTGGTGATGCTGCTGGCCGGGATGGCGCTGTGGCTGGTGGCCGAGGCGCTGCTGCTGGCGCGGGCGCCGCGGCCGCCGGACACCCTTGCTCCCCAGCCGGGCCCCGCCTGAGCCGGAACGCGCTCTGGGTTTGCCACGGGCCGGTGCGCGGCGCTTTCTGTGGCGATCCCCTTTCCGCCCGTGGCCTCGTCCCGCCGTTCCTCCTCTCGCTCCCTGCCCCGCTCCGGGCTTGCCGTGGTTGACCACGGGTTCGTCCCGGTGCGCGCCAAGCTCATCGAGGTCGCGGCCTTCCTCGACCGCGTTGAGCGCTACGCGGTGGCGGATGATTTCCGCTGCGCGGCGCTGCGGCGGGCGGCGGCCCTGCTGGTCGACGGGCGGCCGGCGCGCGCCCGGCGCATCCTAGAACAGCTGAGCGATCCGACCACCCGGCCCGATGCCGTCTCCACCGGCAAGGCGGCCCTCGGGGCCTGGGCGGGGCGGCCGGCGGCGGCGGCGAAACGGAAATCCTGACGACGATGCGCTACATCGAGCCCCACGGCCACATGGTGAGCCGCACCACCGACGACTATCAGGCGATGGTGACCGCGGGTTGCCGAGCGGTCTGCGAGCCGGCCTTCTGGGCGGGGTTCGACCGTGGTTCTGCGGCCGGCTTCCGCGACTACTTCCGCCAGCTGACCGAGTACGAGCCGGCGCGGGCGGCGAAGTTCCTCCTGCCGCACTACAGCTGGCTGTGCCTCAACCCGAAGGAGTCCGAGGACCTCGGCCTCGCGCGCGAGGTGCTCGCCCTGATCCCCGAGTTCCTCGACCGCCCGAACGTCCTCGGCATCGGCGAGATCGGCCTCAATCGGAACACCCGCAACGAGCTCCGCATCCTCGAGGAACACGTCGCGCTGGCCGTCCGCCACGACCAGCTGATCCTCGTCCACACCCCGCACCTCGAGGACAAGCTGAAGGGCACGCGCCTCATCCTGGACCTGCTGCGGGCGCACCCCGGCGTGCGGCCGGGACGCGTGATCATCGACCACGTGGAGGAGCACACCATCCAGCAGGTGCTCGACGCGGGATTCTGGGCCGGGATCACGCTTTACCCGGACTCCAAGTCCTCGCCGCCGCGCGCGGTCGATATGCTCGAGATCTGCGGCCGCGAGCGCATCTGGCTCAACTCCGCGTGCGACTGGGGCGTGAGTGATCCCCTGGCCGTGCCGAAGACCGCGCTCGAGATGCGGCGGCGCGGGCACAGCGAGGATTTCGTCGACGCGGTGCTGTTCCGGAATCCGGTGCGGTTCCTGGCGCAGTGCCCGAAGTTCACCGTCCGGGCGGAGCCGGCGGGCTGAGCGGACCCCCGCCGCGATGCGACTGCCGCAGGGCCAGCACCTCGCCTACTGCACCAACGTCCACCGCGGGGAGACGTGGGCGGAGACTGTCGCCGCGCTCGACACGCACGTCCTGCCGCTGCGGCGGCGCGTGGCGCCGGGGGAACCCTACGCGATCGGCCTGCGGCTCGGCGCGCGCGCGGCGGTGGAGCTCGCAGCCCCCGCGGAACTCGCCGCGTTCCGCCGCTGGCTCGACGCGCACGGCTGCTACGTTTTCACGATCAACGGCTTTCCCTACGGTAGCTTCCACGGGACGCGCGTGAAGGAGCAGGTGTACGCGCCGGACTGGGCGACGCCGGAGCGGCGGGTCTATACCGAGGGCCTGTTCCGCCTGCTCGCGGAGCTGGTGCCGGCGGGCGGCGAGGGAAGCGTCAGCACCGTGCCGGCCTCGTTCAAGGGCTTCATCGCGGCGGATCCCGCGCGCCGGCCGGCGCTGTTCCGGGAGCTGACCGCGGTCGCGCGCTTCCTCGCGGACCTCGCGGCGCGCACCGGGCGCGACCTGCACCTGGGGCTCGAGCCGGAGCCGTTGTGCCTGCTGGAGACGACGGCCGAGACGGTGGCCTTCTTCGCCGAGTGGCGGGAGCGCGAGCCGGCGGTGGATCGCGAGGGCCTGCTGCGGTTCGTGGGGGTGAACTACGATTGCTGCCACCTCGCGGTGGAGTTCGAGGAACCGGCCGCGGCGCTGGGGCGGTTGCAGGCGGCCGGGTTGCGGCTGAGCAAGCTGCACCTGAGCTCCGCTCTGCGCGTGCCGGCCACACCGGAGGGTCGGGCCGCGCTCGCGGCGTTCGTCGAGCCGGTCTACCTGCACCAGGTCGTCGTCGGCCGCCCCGCGGACGGTGCGGTGCGGCGGCGGTACGTCGACCTGCCGGACGCCCTCGCGGACGCGCGGGCGGTGGAACTCGGCGAGGAATGGCGCGTGCATTTCCACGTGCCGCTCCACGCCGCGCCGGGCGCGCCCTTCGCCGACACCCGCGATCATCTGTTGGGAGCGCTCGACTGGCTCGGCGCGCACCCAGCCGCTTGCACGCACCTCGAGATGGAGACCTACACGTGGGAGGTGCTGCCCCCCGCGCTCCGCCTGCCTCTTGGGGAACAGCTCGCGCGCGAGTACGCGTGGACCCTCGGCGCGCTGGCGGCCCGGGGCCTCGCCCGCGCGCCCGCCGGGGGTGGAGGGGAGGGTCCTTGAGCGGCCGGTCAGGCTTGCGCGTCGCCTTGGATCTGGCGCGAGCGGGCAACTTCCCGTCGGTGGCCAGCAACGTTCTCGCCGCGCTGGTGCTTGCGCGCGGCGGTGCCTGGCCGTCGCCGGCGGAGGCCGGGCTGGCCGGGGCGGCGGGACTGCTTGCCTACGCCGGCGGCGCGACGCTCAACGACGTCGCCGACGCGGCCTTCGACGCGCGTCACCGGCCCGCGCGTCCGATCCCGAGCGGGGCCCTTTCGCGGCGGGGAGCCGCGCTGCTCGGGGGCGTGGAACTCGCGCTCGGGCTCGCGTTGCTCGCCCTCCTCGGTGCGGCGTGGTTCTGGGTCGCCGGGCTCGCGGCGGTCATCCTCACCTACGACTGGGTGCACAAGCGCTGGGCGGGCTCCGTGGTGCTGATGGCGGGCTGCCGCATTTGCCTCGGGTTGGCCGTGGCGAGCGGGGCGGGCGGGACCGGCGGGGCGGCCGTTGCGGGCTGGGCAGCGGCGCTGGGCGTCTACATCGTGGGGCTGAGCCTCCTCGCCCGCCGCGAATACGTTCCCGGCGCGCCGGTCGCGTGGCTCGGCCGCCGAGTCGGCCAGCTGCTGGCCGGCATCCCGCTCATCGACGCCGCGGCGCTGGTGGTGGTCAATGCCCCGGGGCCCGCGCTCGCCTGCGCGCTCGCCGTGCCTCTCGGCCGCCTGGCGCAGCGGCTGGCGGCGGCGGACTGAGGCCAATCACGGGGTGTCCAGTGCCGCGTCAGGTCCCGTAGAGCCGGTCGCCGAAGTCACCGAGCCCGGGCACGATGTATTTGCGCTCGTTGAGGCCGCGGTCGAGCGCTGCCGTGTGGATGCGGGTGCCCGGGTGGGCGTGCTCGACGGCTGCGACGCCTTCCGGCGCGCTCACGATCGAGAGGAGGCGCACATCCGTGCCCCCGTGCGCCTGGACCACATCCAGGGCCTGCACCGCGGAACCGCCGGTCGCGAGCATCGGGTCGACCAAAAACACCGGCCGCCCAGTGAGCGGGGGCAGCTTGCAGTAATAGCTGCGCGCTTCGGCCGTGGCGTGGTCGCGCTCCAGACCAAGGTAGCCGACGCTCACGTCCGGAAATAATTCGGTGAACGGCGCCACCATCCCGAGCCCAGCACGCAGAATGGGGATGATCACCAGCGGCTGGTGCGGCAGCACGCGCCCCGTCACCGGCTCGAGCGGCGTCTCGATCGCGCGCGGCTCCGTGCTGAGCTCCGCGGTCGCCTCGATTGCCAGCAGCAAGCTCAGCTGGTGGGTGAGCGTGCGAAAGGTCGCCGGCTTGGTCGTGCGGTCGCGCAGGTGGGTGACGAGATGCGCGGCGAGGGGATGGTCGAGGACGTGAAGGGGCATCGGCGTCAGGGTTGTAGCAGTAGGGTATGGCGGGTGGGGCCCGGGAGCAACGGACTGGGTTCGCCGCGGACCCACGCGGCGTGGCCGGCCCGGTAGTAAGGCGACAGTGGGTGGCCGCTCTGGCCGCCCGGCACCTGCAGGATACCCTCCGCCTCGCGGCCGGGCGCGACGACGAGGCGCTCGCTGGCGCCGTTCGAGGGCGACTGGAAGCGCGGCAGATCGCTGTCGCCCGGCAAGGGATCCGCGGGGAGGTCGAGCCACCGCCCGATGAACGGCAGCGCCCCGCTGAGCGGGTGGCGGATGGCGGCGCGGTTGCGGGCGCCCCAGGTGGCGGCGGCCGGGTCCGCGCCGAAGGCCGCGAGGGCTGCGGCGGTGTCGTCGGCGGCGGTGGTGAGCAGTTCGTCCCAGCTAGCGTACTGCGCCTCGAGCAGGTGCGGCGGGCGCTCGCGGAGCAGGGCCTGCACGGCGGGCTCCAGGTGGAGGCGGCGGGAGTCGAAATCCGGCATCGCCTCGACGCAGGGCGCGAAGATCGGCCCCAGGGCGCGCCGCAGCACGGCCTGCCGGAACTCGCGCACGAGGCGGTAGCTGACGGCCTCGGGGCTGGCCCGGCCCTCCCAGGTCTCGGCCCGCCGCCGGAGCTCGGCGCGCGCGGGTTTGCCCGCCACGGTCTCCGGGGTGAGCACCGCCAGCAGGCGCGCGTGCCAGGGCTGCAGGAACAGGGCGCGGTCATCGAGCTGCACCGCCAGCAGGTCGCGAGGCGTCGCGGCGGTGAGTCGGGCGAGGCCATCCCGCACCTGCGCCGCCCGGGCCGGCGCCGCGGAGGCGCCGTCGCCCACGCGGGCAAGGGCCGTGCCGCCGATCTGGCGCTGGTTGGCCGACCAGAGGCGGCCGGGCAGGCTAGAGTCGCCGCCCCGCACGACGGGGATCTCGGCGGGGGGGAGGTAGCCGTCCCAGCGGCGGTCGCCGAAGCTCCAGGTCACGGGCAGGCGGCCGTCGTAGCCGACGCGGCGGGGCAGGCGGCCAGCGAGGGTCCACGCGATCGCGCCGGTGCGGTCGCCGACCAGGAGGTTCACGTGGGCGATGCCGGTGCCGTGCGCGATCGCCACGGCCTCGTCGGCCGAGCGGGCCGCCTCGAGCCGCAGGAGCCCCAGGTTCATCGCCGCGGGATCGTGCGCGACCCACTTGAGGGCGAGCGGGCGCTCGCGGTGGTTGCGGCCCACGATCGGACCCCAGACGGTCCACTCGTACTCCTCGGTCACGGGCTCACCGCCCCGCACCGCGATGGTCTCGCGGCGCCGCTCGATCCGCAGGAATTCCTCCCCGTGGCCGGGGGCCTTGTAGAGGTTGGGCGCGAGGGAGTTGGTCTCCACCGCCACCAGGTCCCCGCTGTCGACCTGGGCGTTGGTGAAGCCCCACGCGATCTCGCCGTTGCTGCCGGCGACGACAAAGGGGGTGCCGGGCAGGGTGACGCCGGTGAGGGTGCGGCCGGCGAAGGTCAGGGAGGCGCGGTACCAGATGGGCGGCACGGCGAGGCCGAGGTGCATATCGTTCGCCAGGAGCGCGGCGCCACCGGCGGCGGAGAGGTGGCCGGCCAGCGCGAACGCGTTCGAACCCGGGCGCAGCTCCGGATCCGGGGTGGGGAAAGGGAACGCCTCCGCCGGCGACGGCCCGTGCCAAGCGAGGCCGGACGCCGCGGCCGGGGTCAGGGAGCCCACCTTGCGCGCGCGGAGGTTGATCAGTTTTGGTCCGGGGATGGGCGGGAGCGGCGCGACGGTGGCGTCGAGGGCGGCATCGTCCGGGCCGACCAGCGGGGCGAAAAACGGCAGCACCTCCTCGCCGTAGGTGTCGCGCAGGGTCATCAGGCTGCGCTCGTAGCGGCCGGTGCTGTCCTGAAGGTCGAGGAGAAGGCTATAGCCGACAAGGAGGGTGTCCTCCGGGCGCCAGGGTTCGGGGGTGGAGCGGAGCGGCAGGTACTCCCAGGGGGCGGCGCCGAGGGCGGCGAGGCCGGCGTTGGCGCCCGCGGCGTACGCCTCGAGCAGGGCCCGGTCCGCGGGTTCGAGGCCGGCCAGCACCTGGCCGGCGAGCCGGCGGAAGCCGTGGCGCCGCGTCTGGCGGTCCCGGGGCAGGGCCTTGGCGCCGACGAGGGCGGCGAGTTCGCCGGCCGCCGCGCGCCGGAGCAAGTCCATCTGGAAGAAGCGGTCCTGCGCGTGCAGCCAGCCGAGGGCGCGGGTCGCTTCGACGCGGTCGCGGGCGCGGATCGTGGGCATTCCGAGGTTGTCGCGCTCGACCGTCACCGCCGCGGCGAGGCCGGGTAAGCTGGCGGCGCCATCGAGGCGGGGCAGGCTGGAGCGCAGGTGGCCGCGGAGCCACAGGCCCACCCCGAGGGCGACGGCCGCGAGGAGGCTGAGGGCGACGGCGGTGAGGCGGAGGAGCTTCGCGGCGACCGGGGGCATCCCGCGACCTTGGAAGGCTGCGCGCGGGGGCGCAAGGGGCGGTCTTCGCCCACCCTCAGCTGAGGCGCAGGCGGCCGAAGTACAGGCCGGTCGCGAGGACCCCGAGGAGCCAGGTTGGGAAGTTGATCCAGAGTTGGTGGAAGGGCACCGGGTAGTAGCGGCAGGCCCAAATAATGGCCGCGTGCTTCACCGCGATCAGGATCCACGCGAGCAGGATCAGGCGCTCCAGCCGCGCGTTGCGCACGGGCCGGGCGGTCACCCGCACTTCCTCGATGAACGCCTGGCGCACCGCCTCCGGTGGCGGGGGCCGGCGCGTGATCACGTGGAAGAGGTTCGCGAACATCCTAGGCGGGAAGGGAGAGCATCCCGGCGCCTTTGCAACCCGCACCGCGCGGCTGGGGGTGACAAACCAACCAAGTTGGGCCACGGTAGGGTTATCCCGGTATGACTGCGCCGCTCCTGCTCCTTGTTCTCCTCGCCGCCTCCGTCCTGGCGGCCGCGCCTGCACCCGAATCGCCTGCGCGGGTCCACGTCGACTTCCGCCAACCCGCCACCTTCGCCGACGCTACCGAGCGCTTCCCCGGCGACTCCCGCGACACCGCCCACCTGGACCGCCTCCGTGCCCACCTCGTGCGCGCCGCCGAGTCCCGCCTGCCCGCGGGCCACCGCCTCGAGATCCTCTTCACCGCGGTCGACCTCGCGGGCGAATTCGAGCCGTGGCGCGGTCCCCAGTGGGGCGACGTGCGCATTGTCCGCGACCTCTACCCGCCTCGACTCGGGCTCGAGTTTCGCCTGCTCGACCCGGCCGGCCGCATAGTCCGTTCCGGCACCCGCGCGCTCTCGGACCTTGCGTTCATGCTGAAAATCACGGGCGGCTTCCGTGATGACCCGCTCCGGCACGAGAAGGCCCTGCTCGACGACTGGCTCCGCGCCGAGTTCCCGATCCCCTGAACCGTGGCCGCGCCCGCCGCCGTGCCGCCGGCCTCCCCGGCGCCCGCCCGCCTCGACAAGTGGCTCTGGATGGTTCGGATCTTCCGCACGCGCAGCCTCGCCGGGGATGCCTGCCGCGCCGGCAGCGTCACCGTCAACGACCAGCCCGCGAAGCCTGCCCGCGAGGTGCGGCCAGGCGAACGCGTCACCGTGCGCGACGGGCTCGTGACGCGGACGCTGGTGGTGGTCGCTTCGCCGCGCGGGCGGGTGGCCGCGCGGTGGGTGCCCGAGTTCTGCACGGAGACGACCCCGGAAAGTGAGTGGGCGAAAGTGCGGGAGGCGAGCGTACAGCAGTTATTGGCGCGTGAAAAGGGCAGCGGCCGCCCGACCAAGCGGGACCGCCGCCTGCTGGATCAGTTGTTCGAGTAGCCGCGGCCCCCGCGCTTCTCGGGGCGGCCCGGGGTCTGGAAAAGCATCGCGGCCGGCGCGCCGCCGCCTTTGGCTCGCGCGATGAACGTCTTCTCGAAGTTCGAGACGGAGCTGGCCGTGCGGCCGGACGACATCGACCTCTACCAGCACGTGCACAGCACGCGCTACCTCGACTACGTCCTTGCGGCGCGGTTCGAGCAGATGGAGCGCAATTACGGGATGTCGATGCGGGCGTTCGCGGACCGCGGCCTCGGCTGGTGGATGGCGGCCGCGTCCATCCAGTACAAGCGGCCCCTCGGCTGGGGCGACCGGATGGTGGTCCGCTGCTGGATCGAGCACTTCACCGAGACCGGGTGCCGGGTGGCCTTCGAGATCGAGAAGCTGCCGCTGCGCAAGCGCGTGTGCGACGGCGCCTGCGACTACACGCTCGTCACGCTCGCGACCGGCCGCGCCACGCCCATCCCGGAGGACGTGCGCGCCAAGTACTCGATCTGACGCCGCTCAGCGCCCGCGGAGGGCGGCGGGCAGCTCGGGAATGCGGGCCACCACGACCTCCCGGGTCCGGCGGATGATGCCGTAGATCACCCGGCCCTCGCTGCGGTCCCACGCCCAGGACTGACCCTCGAAGGGCACGTCGATGGTGGTCACGTACTCGAGGGTCGACCCCATCCGCGGCGGGCGCAGGACGTAGAGTTCGCGCGCGTCGTGGCCCGTCACGTAGAGCAGGCCGTCGTCCCCCCAGCTGCCCCCGGAGCAGCTGCTCTTCCCCCAGGTGGCGACCACCTGCGGCGGGAAGAGCCAGGATTCGAGCGGCTGCCACTGGTCGTCGAGGCGCGCGACGTGGGTCCAGCGCTGGTCCAGGCCTGGCGTGGCGCCCTGGTCGTTGTAGTGCGCGAAGCAGGCCCACCAGAAGCCGTCGCGCCGTTCCGCCCACGTGAGCGAGCCGGACCGCAGGCCGAGGCTCAGGCTCCGCACGGGGGTGAGGGTCCGCGGATCGAAGAATTCCACCGAGCTCATCATCGGGAGCTGCGGGAAGTTTGAGTGCGCAAGGACCAGCAGGCCGTCCTGGATCAGCCCGCCGTTGAGATGGATGGTGGCACCGCCGCGCAGGCCGACCCACTCGGCGACCCGTTCCCCGGTGCGCTTGTCGTACTTGCCGACGACGAAGTTGCCGATGCCGTAGAAGTGGTCCGCGTCCACCGCCACGCCCTGATTTGCCCCCCGTGGCCGCCAGCGTCGCAGCTCCTGCGCGACGAGCCCGTGGCGGGTGAGCTCCGGCGCGGGCGCGCGGGGCAGGGCGGCGTACCACGCCTGTTCCGCCGCGCGGGCCGGGTCGTCGGCCGGCGTGGCCCGGGCGGGCGGTTCCGCGGCGAATCCGCGGGGGGTAAACGCCGGCAGGAGGGCCGCCAGCAGGAGGAGCGCAGGGCGCGAACGGGCGTGCATCGTGAGGGAGGCTGGGCGCCCGGAAACGGCAGGGGCGAGGGCGAAGGGGGTTGTCACCGGAATTTCACCCGCGCCGGGCCGCCTCACTCGCCGGTCTTGGGCACCGCCTTGCCCTTGCCCGCGCGCGGGCCGGCGGCGGGTTCGGGCGGGCGCGGGAGGCCGTCATCCGGCTGGTCCCAGAGGCGGAAGGGGTCGTCGTGACGGCGCATCTCGGCGAGCAGCAGCGCCTGCAGCTCGCGGAGCTTGGCCGCGTGGCGCGGGTTGCCGGCGAGGTTCACCTGGTGCGGGGCCGGGCGGCGGCCGGTCAGCGCGACCACCGCGGGATCGTGGTGCGCGGCGAGGAACTCATCCGGGTTCTCCCGGAGGTTGAAGAGCTGGAGCTCGCGCACCTTGCCGTCGAGGACCTCGTGCTGGACAAGCTTCCAGTCGCCGTGGCGCACGGCGCGGATGCCGGGCCGGGTGCCGCCGCAGTAGACGCCGTAAAGGGTGTCGCGGACGGTGGCGGCGCGGCCCTCGAGCACGGGGCGGAAGCTGCGGCCCTCGTTGGTGACGGGCGGCGGGATGCCCGCGAGGTCGCAGTAGGTGGCGAGGAGGTCGGTGAGGTAGACGTTGCCCGGGGCGCGGGAGCCCGGGCGGATCCCGGGTCCCTGGACGAGCAGCGGGACGCGCCAGGTGTGCTCGTAGAGGTTCTGCTTCCCTTGCAGGCCGTGGCGGCCGATCGCCATCCCGTGGTCGGCGGTGTAGAAGACGTAGGTGTGGTCCAGCTCGCCCATCGCCTCGAGCCGGCGGAGGACGCGGCCGAGCTGGGTGTCGATGTTCTCGCTGCAGGCGAACTGGCGGCCGATCTCGTTGCGGATGGTGGCGGGGTCGCGCCGTTCCCAGACCCCGCTGACGGCCACCTCGTCACGCAGGCCCGGGTGACCGTGGGGGAACGGGTGGGCGGGCAGGTAGTTGGCGGGCAGGGGCGGCTGGTCCGGGTGGGTAGGCGGCGGCTGCGCGGGGTCCGCGTGGTTGGTCGCCCCGTAACGCGCGAGCAACTCGGGCTTGCCGTCGCGGGTGTCGTGCGGGTGGGAGAAGCCGAAATGGATGAGGAACGGCCGCTGGTCGCGGGCGGCCGCGCGTTCCCCGAGATAGGCCAGCACCTGTTCCGCGTGCCAGGCGGAGCCGGCGGCGTCGTCGCCGCCGCGCTTCGTGGCGTCGCGCCGCACCTGGAACAGCCGGTTCGCGGCCTCGTAGCTGTTGCCCACCTTGCAGGTCCGCATCGTGGCGTAGCCCGCGCGGTTGAAGACCGCCGCGAGCGTGTGGTCCGGCAGGTCCGGCGGGACCAGGGCCGGGTTGCCGGTGTGCGGATTCGCGCCGCGGCCGCTCCCGTCCGGGATGTGCCACACCGTGCGCCCGCTCATCATCATATGCCGGGACGGCGTGCACACCCCGCCGACCCACGCGCCCATATGGTAGGCGCCGTCGATGACCATCCCGCGGGCCGCGAGCCGGTCCAGCTCCGGGGAGCGCAGGACCGAGGCGGGATCGTAGGCCTTCAGGTCGAAGGGCGACTGGTCGTCGACGACGACGATCAGGAAGTTGGGCCGGCGGGCGGCGGGCGCGGGATTCGCGGCGGGAAGCAGGCCGGGCAGGAGCAGGGCGGCGGCGAAGGCGAGGGCGGGGCGGGAACGCATCGGGGTGGGGGGACGGACCAGCAAGCGCCAGCGCGGCCTTCCCGGCAAGCGCGCGGCGCGCCCGGCGCCTCAGCCGGTGGCCTCGCGCACGAGCGCGGCGATCCCGTCAGGCAGGGGCAGCGCGGCGGCCGCCGCCTGCGCCCCGGGGCTCATCTTGCGCCAGGTCTTGCGCAGGATATCCACGAACTTCTCCCGCGGGTAGTCGGCGTGCCGCGCGGCGAACGCGCCGATCTCGTTCTCGAGGAACACGAGGCACGCCGCGTCCTCCAGCGCCTGCGTCCCCGCGTTGGTGCGCAAGCCGGTCTTCGAGACCCATGTCGCGACGTCCGCCGCCTCGGCCGCGGCGACGCCCGCCGCCAGCAGCAGCTCCCGCGCGCGCTCGGCCTGGCGGGTGTAGAGCGAGCGGCGCCACGCGAGGTAGCCCGCGCGGCCTTCGGGGAAGGTCGTCCGCGGGACCAGCCAGCGCTCAAGGTGTTGCGCCCGCGCGGCGAGGCGGAGCGCGGGGGCCGCCGGTACCACCAGTCGTTCCACCCACGCCTCCATCCGGTCCGCGTAGACCAGCTCCGCGGCGCGCCCGTCCGCCGCGTGCTGCGGGTCCGCGGCGTGGGCGGCGTCGATCAGCTGGCGGGCGCGGGCGTGGGCATCCCTCCGCGGCAGCACACGGAAGCGCGCCGCCGGGTCAAGCGGGCCCGCCGTGCCGGCTTGTGGTCGCCCGGCGTCGGCGCACTAGTTAATAATTATCGCAAAGAGAATATTT
>SYDD01000139.1 GCA_005786775.1 Opitutaceae bacterium | reverse complement strand
GGCCGGGTTGTCCGGCAGGTCGTTGGCGCCGATCGCGCCGTTGCGGACCAGCTTCCAGTCGCCCATCCGCACCGCCCCGCCGCGGGGATAGGCGTTCAGCAAGATGGCTTCGTGCGGGGAGGGCGCGCCCGCGGTGATCGTCGCCCACGCGTCGCGCCCATCGAGGGGCCGGGGCGGCGCCGCGGTGACGCCCGCGAGGCGTAGCAGCGTCGGGTACCAATCGACGATGTGCAGGGGCGCCTGGACCACGGTGCCGGCGGGGATGGTGCCCGGCCAGGTGGCGAAGGCGGGCACGCGGACGCCGCCCTCGTACACGGTGCCCTTCTGAGCGCGCAGCGGCCCGTTGGTCGCCCCGAGGGTGATCGGACCGCCGTTGTCACTGGAGAAGGCGATCAAGGTCCGTTCGCTCAGGCCGCGCCGGGCGAGGGCGGCGACGACCCGGCCGACCTGATCGTCGAGGCAGGTGACCATGGCGGAGTAAGTGCGTCGCTTTGGGTCGGCGATGTGCGCGTAGCGCCGCAGGTAGTCCTCGGGCGCCTGCAGCGGCGTGTGTGGAGCATTAAAGGGCACGTAGAGGAAAAACGGCCGCGCCGGATCGGCCGCCTCGACCACGCGGACCGCTTCGTCGCCCAGCAGAATGGTGGTGTAGCCGGCGTCGCGGCTTTCCCGGTCATCGCGATGCCAGTCGTGCCCGCCGTCGCGCGCGTGCGTGAAATAATCGAGGGCGCCGTTGTAATGGCCGTATTGGGACTGGAAGCCGCGCCGGGTAGGCAGGTACTCGGGCCGGAAGTGCCCGAGATGCCACTTGCCGGCGATGGCGGTAGAGTAACCAGCGCCTCCGAGTGCCTGTGCTAGCGTGGTCTCTCCGAGCGGCAGTCCATATTGCGCCCAGGGGCGGACCACGCCGATCTGCAGGCCGTGGCGAATGGGGTAACGGCCGGTGAGGAAGGCGGCCCGCGTGGGCGAGCAGACCGGCAAGACGTAGAACTGCTCCAGTTTGGCTCCGCCGGCGGCGAGCCGATCGAGGTTGGGTGTTGCGATGTCCCCGCCGTGCCAGCCGACATCCGTCCAACCAAGATCGTCGGCGAGAAAGTAAATCACGTTCGGGCGCGGAGCGGACGCGGCAGTGGCGACGAGGGGAGCGAGGAGGGCGAGCGCGAGGAGGCGCGGATGCAAAAGCGGGGGCAAGTTCATCGGCGGAGTGGGTTCAGGAGCCGGGGAAGGCGTGGCGAAGCTCCCAGTGTCGGGTCGCGCCGGGCGCAAGGTCCAGCGTGAGGTAGGGCTCGACGGAGATGGTGCGGGCGTTGGCCCAGACCGGACACTCGGACGGCGCGAAGCTGGTGCTGAACTCCACCCGGGGTAGCTGAGGGTGATCGAGAGTGAGCGTGAGTGCGCGGGCGGGGGGGAGTTCCAGCAGCGCAAACTGCTGGTCCTCAGCGGTGCGAAACGGCCGGCGGAAGGAGAGTTTGCCGTGGGCGTCGACCGCGAAGCCTGGATTCTCCGTGAGGCGAGCGCCGGTGGGCAGCTGCACCTGGGCCTGACCGTCGCGCAGCGGCCAGAACGGGTGCGCGAACCACTGCAGCCGAAGTGGGTCGGGGCCCGTGTTGGTCAACTGGGTCCGCGAGTGGAGCACGCGATCCCGCAGTTCCAGCTGCCGCGCCAGCTCATAGTCCAGTCCAGCGCCGGCGTCGCGAGTCTGGAACACCAGCTGGCAAGGTAGTTGCGTAATCTTCCACGCGCAGGGGGCGACGAGTACCGGCTCGCCGCGGGCGTCGAGCCCGAGGCGGCCGATACCGGGCGCCAGGCCCTCCCCGTCGCGCCACGTGAGGGGACGGCCCTCGCGGGTGCGGTGGCGGAAGGACTCGGGCAGGCCCTGGCCGTTGAACGGGATCGGCTCGGGCGCGGGGTATTCCGGCCCGGACAGCAGCGGGCCGAGTTTTTCATCGTGGATCTGCCACACGTAACCACCCCGGCAGAAACGCTGGCCCTGCCGCGGCAGTTCGGCCGCCGCCCCGGGATCGAGCACCTCCACCCGCAGGCCGGCGTCAGCGAGGGTGAGCATCGGGCCGATCAGCGCACGCGGCGGACGCGCACGGCCATCGAGTCCGGACCAATTTTCAGGGCGTAGCCGTTGAGCGGGCGCGGTTCGATCAGGATTTCCTGGCCGAGGAGATCCCACGGGATCGACTCGAGGCCCTCCCAGACCTGGCCGAGGTCGAGCGAGAACTTATTGGCTCCCTGCCAAGACGTGACCTTGGCCTTCATCGGCGGATGGCCGCGCCAGTCGCCGCGGAGGCGGTCGAGGCCAAAGCGGTCCCAAGCCCGCGCGCGGTGAATCGTGGCTTCCGCGGGCGAGGCGCCCGGCGGCGGCTCGAGGGAGTCGGCGGAGGGCGTGGCCCCGCGCGCCTCGGCGATCTGGAAACGGATGAGGGCGGCGTCGATCACGCCGAGCTGGTCGGGTGTGAGCCGGTCGAGGCCGGCGCGTTTCCACTCGGTCTCGGTGAGGATCTGGCGGAGTCCGGGATACGTGCCCTGCGCGATGGCGGGGGCGGCGAGCAGGAGGGCGAGCGCGATCAGGCGGGCGGGGAACATCGGCGGGGAGGGAAAATGGGTTTCAGCGGGTTTTGCGGGGGCCGCCACCGTTGACCGCGGCGTGAAAAGGATCGCCCGGCCGGATGGAACCGGCGCGGACGACCTCGCCAGTAAAGGCGGACTTGTAAATGGAACTGAGCAGATCGAGCGTCGGTCGGACGCCCTCGAGGGCGGTGTGGGGGCGGGTGCCGGCGTCGAGATGGGCAAGCAGGTCCGCCAATTGCGCTTCGTGGGTGGAGCCGACGTCGGGCGGGAAATCCGCCCACGCGGCCGCGAGCTCAGCGGGGGCGGTGGGTGCGGGCGTGAAGCGCCAGTGATCCTTCGTGTAGCCGTAGAGGTGGGTCAGCTCGATGGTCGCTAGCTGGTAGTCGAGGCGCACATAGGTTTCTTGGCGCGGGCTCAGGGCGCTGTTCGTCACCGTGGCGACCGCACGGTTGGCGAAGGTGATGAGGGCGGCTGAGACGTCCTCGACCTCGATCGTGCGGTCGAGCGTGGCGGCGGTGCCGCGGACCTCGGCCCACGGGCCGAGCAGGTGCAGGAGGTGGTCCATCGCGTGGATTCCGAGGCCCATCGTGGGGCCGCCGAATTCGCTTTGCCACGTGCCGCGCCAGGGCACGGCGTAGTAGGCGGCGTCGCGATACCAAAGGGTGTTGCAGACAGCGACCAGCGGGCGCCCGAGCCGACCGGCCGCCGCTAGCGCGCGGAGGTGGGCGGTGGACGATGCGAAGCGCATCTGGAAGACACAGGAAATCTGACGGCCGGTGCGGCGTTCCGCGGCGGCGAGGACGTCGAGTTCGGCGAGAGAGCCGCAGAGAGGCTTCTCGCTCCAGACGTGCGCCCCCGCCTCCATCGCGGCCACGGCCATCGGCACATGGGTGGCGGGCGGCGTGGCGATGATCACCAAGTTGGGTCGCGTCTCCCGAATCATCTCCGCGTAGTCGGCGAAAAGGCGGCGGCCTGGGTGTCGCTCTCCGAAGGCGCGGAGCCGGGTGGCGTCCACGTCCATGGCGGCCACCAGCTCGACCCGCCCGCGGGTGGAATCGACAGCGCGGACGTGGGCGTCGGCGATGCCGCCGGTGCCGGCGAGGACGGCGCGGTAGGTCTTGGTCATCGGAGCAAAGGGAAAACGGGTGGTGGGAGCGCGTGTCAGCAAACGCGGCCACGCTTACCGGCGGTGCCGTGGCCGGGTGGCTTAGGGCCGACCCACCGGTCATCGACGGGCTCACTGGCACGTTGGTAGCGGCTGTCGCTGGAGAGGCGGAGCCGGTTGGCGGTCCGGTTGTCGAGCGAGGCGTGCACCAGGAACATCCCGAAGGTAAGAAAATCCCCAGCGGCGTACTCGGTGGTGAGCCAGCGGCCGCCGAACTTGCGGCGCAGCACGGGCGGATTGCGCGAAAGCGTTCCGCTGAAGGTCCAGCGGCCTGACTGAGCTTCGGCCACCTCGTCGGGCCGGTTCTCGCAGTAGGCGTCGACGTCGCGGTAGACGTAATTCCGCAGCAGGTCCATCCGGCGGTGCGATCCTTCGAGCACCATTAGGCCCCCGAGTTCAAACGAGATGTCCCCGTAGGGCAGCCAGCAGGTCATGTGACCGTGCGTGCCGCGGCCCATGTAGGGCAGGTCGCAGTGCGGGTTGGTTCCCTTACCAGGGCCGACCGCGCGGAGCCAGGTGTAATCGTAGTGCCGCACCTCCTCGCCGTAGAATTGGCGGTAGAAGTCGAGCAGCCGCCCGGAGTAGAGTAGGCGCTGAACCTCCGGGTTTCCTTCGGTCACCTCAGGCTTGAAGACGTAGCCCGCGCCGGTCCGGCAGATCCCCTCGATGGAAGGATAGGCGGGGTCGAGTACTTCCGCCGCGGCGAGCCGGTCGAGCAGGGTGCCGCGGGCGCGCAGCACCTCGGCACGGTCGAGGTAACCCGGGAGGTACAGGTAGCCGTCCTCGGCGAAGCGACGCCGGAGCTCTGGAAAGTCATCCGCGGCGTCACGCGAGTCACGCAGGCGCCCGAGTTCGCCGGGACCGGATTCGAGCGCGTGACCAAAGGATTGGAGGGGCGGGGGAGTGGTCAGGTTTTCCATCGTGGGCCGGGTTCGGGTGGACGAGTCGCGGGTCAGGTGGCGGCGGACCAACCCTCGGGCCAGTGGGTGCCGGGGGCGGGCCGCCAGAAGATGTCGCGGTCGATGCGCGGCGGGTGGTGCCGGTACGCCGCGGTGAGGCGGAGCTTCGTGCGGAGGTGGTCGACCAGGTTTTCGCCGTAGAAGAAGGTGTTTTCAGCGACACCGGAGACGGCCATCACTTCGGTCCGGCCGGCCTCGATGAGCTCGATCAAGCCGCGCGTGTTCTCCAGTTCGAGGTCGATCGC
>SYDD01000138.1 GCA_005786775.1 Opitutaceae bacterium | reverse complement strand
GCGGCGTACCCCTTCACCACGCTGCATCCCCAGATCGGCGTGATCGAGTATCCGGACGACAAGCGTGGCGCCCGCCGCCTGCTGCTGGCGGACATCCCCGGCCTGATCGAGGGCGCCCACGAGAACCGCGGTCTCGGCCACCGTTTCCTGCGCCACATCGAGCGCTGCGCGCTGCTGGTCTTCCTGCTGGACATGGCCGGCACGGACGCGCGGGATCCGCGAGAGGACTACCGGCACTTGCTGCGGGAGTTGAAGCTGTACGATCCGGCGCTCCTCCGGAAGCCGCGGCTGGTCGTGGCTAACAAGCTGGACCTGCCGGAGGCCAAGGGCTTGCTGGCCAAGTTCCGTCGCTGCCACGCGGATGTCGCGATCCTCGGAATCTCGTGCGCGACGGGAGAGGGCGTCGACCGATTTAAGAAAGAATTGTCAAAACGCGTCCGCCGGCGCCCGAAGGCGGGAAATGCGTCGCCTCCCCCCGGGGGCTGAGCCGAGGATGCCTGCGATGTCCGCCCCCAGTGAACATCGCTCGCTCCTGATGAAGGCCAACCGGCAGCTCGGTCTGACGCTGTCGGACCGCAACCTGCTGTCGGCGGGGCAGCTGCAGGAGGCAAACGACCTCTGGCTTGAGGCGGTGGCCGGGGGCGAACGGGGTGCTTCTCTTCTGCGGGTGATCACCCGGTCGTTGAATTTTCTCCGGGAGGAGGATGTGTTGCGTCACGCGATGGAGCAGGAGGGGGCTGGGCTCGTGGACCTCCGGGATTTCGACGTCCCGGACGAATTCCGCCGGCTACCCGATGCCGCAGCCTGCTGGGCGACGTGGACCGTGCCGTTCGACAAGCTGGATGGCTTCACCTGCCTCGCTTCCGCCTATGTGCTCAGCCCCGTGGTCAAGGCCCACTGGGAAGCTCAGATCCCAGGTCCGGTGCTATGGTTTGGCACCACGCTGGATGGCCTGGTCGAGCACCTAGGGCGGCTCGGAACCCCCGCGCGCTGAAGATGCCCCTCGGACGCGTCCAGACCAGTATCGTCAACCAACTCGTCGAGCTGGGGCGGCTTCAGCCGGCCCAGCGCGACGAGGTGCTCCAGCATCCGCAGGACCTGAGCGGCGAGGCTCTCGACCGGCTCCTCCGGGACGATTACCGTGTCCCCGATTTCGCTCGGTTACTGGCGGCTGCCCGTGCCTACGGGATGCGCGCCTGCAATGTGGCTCGCTTCCGCGTCACGCCACAGACCTTCGAGGGCCTGTCGCTGGAGTTCTGCCAGAAGAACCTCGTCCTGCCTGTGGGGCTTCTGGGCGAGCTTCTGCTGCTCGCGTGCGTGGACCCCTTCGATCGCGCCGTGGCGGACAAGGTGCAGGAGCTGACAGGTCGGCCCGTGGTCCGCCTTCTCGCCCGGGCCGAGGATCTGCGCGAAAAGGTGGCCCGCGGGCAGGATAAGGGGGCCGGCTTTGCGGACGTCGTCACGCGGATTGGCGAACAGTACCGCGAAGGGCCCGAGACGGCGTTTAAGGATGACGAGGTCACAGAGGAGTCCGGGCCGATCATTCAGTTGGCGAACCGGATCGTCGAGGAAGCGTACCTATCTGGGACCAGTGACATCCACATTGAGCCCCAAGAAAAAGAGGTGGTGGTCCGCAACCGGGTCGATGGGGTGTGTTACGAGCGGCTCCGGTTGCCGAAGAAGGTGGGGCCCGCGCTCGTGGCGCGTCTCAAGATCATGTGTAACCTAGATATTTCGGAGCGGCGGTTGCCCCAGGATGGGCGTATCGTCTTCCGGCAGTATTCGCGCAAGGGCCTAGACATCGACCTGCGCGTGTCCACCGCACCCCTCAACCACGGCGAGGGGGTGGTGATGCGGATCCTCGACAAGCAGCGGACCACACTGCCCTTGTCGGACCTCGGCTTTTCCGCGGAGAATCTCACCCGCTACCGCGCCTGCATCCGGGAGCCACACGGGATGATCCTGCACTGCGGCCCAACGGGCTCGGGCAAGTCGATGACCCTCTATTCGGCGTTGAACGAGATTAACACCCAAGATCTCGTCATCCGCACCGCCGAGGATCCCATCGAGTACACGCTGCCCGGCATCAATCAGATGCAGATGCACCGGCAGATCGGGCTCACCTTCGCTAGCGCCCTACGCTCCTTTCTTCGGCAGGACCCGGACGTGATCTTGGTGGGTGAGATCCGCGACCAGGAGACCGCCGGGATCGCCGTGGAAGCCGCCCTCACCGGTCACCTCCTCCTCTCCACGCTCCACACGAACGACGCCCCCACGACGGTCTCCCGCCTGACCGACATGGGAGTCGAGCCATTCCTGCTCTCGTCGTCCCTGCGCTGCGTCTGCGCTCAGCGTCTCCTGCGGCGGGTCTGCCGCGCCTGCCGGATCGAGTACGAGCCGGTAGGACGCGAGCGCGACCTCTTGGAACGCGCCCTCGGCTGGAGCGGGCCCATTCACAAGGCCCACCCCGAAGGATGCCCCAAGTGCGATCGCAACGGTTACCGCGGCCGTGTCGGCATTCACGAGCTGATGGTGGGCGACGAGGAGCTCGTGGCGGCGATCAACACGGGCGCCGAGGCCGCGGAGCTTAAGCGCATCGCGATACGCGGCGGGATGAAGACCCTCCATCAGGACGGCCTGCTCAAGGTCCGCGAGGGCGTCACCACGATGGAGGAGGCACTGACCAGCGTCCCGGCGGACCGCTGATGCGCTGGCTGGTGTTGCGATCGTGACAACCGCGGGAGCCTCGCGCAGTCTCGCCGTCGATGTCTTCCCCGTCCCTCCGCGCCGGCGGCCGCCGGACCCCGTGGCTCAAATTTGGAGTGCTGGCGGTGCCCCTGCTCGCGGCGGCCGCCCCGGTCCCCTCCGCCTCGCCGCGCCCGCTGAACGTGGTGCTGCTTTACGCGGACGACTGGCGCCACGATACCCTGGGATCGGCGGGCAATCCGGTTGTGCGTACGCCGCACTTGGATCGGCTCGCGCGCGAGGGGCTTCGGTTCACCAACAGTTTCGTTACCACCTCGATCTGCGGCGTGAGCCGCGCCACGTTGCTCACGGGGCAGTGGATGTCGCGGCACGGCAACCGCGCGTTCGACATGTTCCGCACGCCATGGACCGAGACGTACCCTGGGCGCCTGCGGGCCGCGGGCTACTACGTTGGTCACGTGGGCAAGTGGCACAACGGGAACTTCCCTGCGGGGAATTATGATTTCGGTGCTGGGCGCATCACGCCGATGCGGCACTGGCTGCCGCGGCCGGGTGGCGAGCCGGAGCACGTGACCCGTCGCAACGAGGCGGACGCCCTAGAATTTCTCCGCACCCGGCCGGCGGGCCAGCCGTTCTGCCTCACGCTCGCCTTTATCGCGGCGCACGCGGAGGACCAGCACCCAAGCCAGTTCCTGCCCCAGCCGGAGAGCCTTCCGCTCTATGCCGGGGTGCGGATTCCGGTGCCGCCGACTGCCACCGAGGAGCATCACCGGCGGCTGCCGCCCTTCATCGCCAACGAGCGTAACGAGGGTCGCGTCCGCTGGCATTGGCGATTCGACGAGCCGGAGAAATACCAGGAGATGATGCGCAATTACTACCGACTCGTGACCGAGGCCGACGCGGTCTGCGGTCGGGTCCTCGCAGAGCTGGAGCGACAGGGGGTGTTGGAGGAAACGCTGGTGGTCTTCACGACCGACAACGGATTCTTTCATGGGGAACACGGTCTCGCCGACAAGTGGTACCCCCACGAAGAGAGCATCCGGGTGCCTCTGATTGTACGCGATCCGCGCCTACCGGCGGCGCGTCGCGGCGCGACGGAGGCGGCGTTCGCGCTCAACGTAGATCTCGCCCCTACCGTACTGGGGGCCGCTGGTTTGCCGGCTTCGCCGGGGATGCAGGGCCGCGACCTAACAGCGCTTTACGCCCCAGAGCGGCGCCCCACCAACTGGCGCACGGAGTTTTTCTACGAGCACGCCGTCATCCGGAATAAAGATTTTATCCCTGCGTCGGAGGCGCTTGTCCGCGCCGACTGGAAGTACATGTTCTGGCCGGACTTCGGGCGGGAGCAGCTATTCCACCTCGCGGTCGATCCCCGCGAGGAACGCGACTTAGCCGGAGATCCCGCGAGGGCAGCGCAACTCGCCGGTCTGCGCGCCCGCTTCCTGGAACTCAAGACCGCCGCGCGCTAGGCCGCCGCGGCGCTTAGGCCCCGCGAGCCCGTTCCCGCTTCGCTTCCTTCCATGCCTGCCACGTCTCCCAGACGATCGGCAGGACGGAGATGATGATGATGGCTAAGATCACCAATTTGAAGTTCCGCTGGATGAAAGGCAGGCCCCCGAACCAGTAACCGGCGTAGAGGAAAAAGTAGATCCAGATGAAGCCGCCGACCACGTTGTAGGTGATGAAGCGCCCGTAGTGCATCCGGCCGACCCCGGCGACGAAGGGCACGAAGGTCCGCACGATCGGTACGAAGCGGGCGAGGATGATTGCCCGGCCACCGTACTTCTCGAAGAACGCGTGCGCCCGCTCGAGGTGCTTCTTCCGCAGGAAGACCGAGTCCTCCTGCTTGAACACCGCCGGCCCGATCCGGGAGCCCAGCCAATAGTTGACGGTGTCGCCCAGCACCGCCGCCACCCAAAGCAGCACCGCCATCAGGTGCACGTTGAGGCCCGTCTCGGGCTTCGCGCAGAAGGTGCCAGCGGCGAACAGGAGCGAATCGCCGGGCAGGAACGGTGTCACTACCAGCCCCGTCTCCGCGAAGATGATCAGCCAGAGCACCGCGTAGGTCCACAGGCCGTAAGAAGCGATGATCTCGGCGAGGTGGCGGTCGATGTGGACGATGAAGTCCACCAGCTTGCGGATTAGGTCGAGCATAAGCCGGGGGCAGGGTACGAAAAAGGCAGGCAGTGGGTACTGCCTGCCGGGAAAGGAGAGCGGGAGCTCAGACGTCTGGCTTCGTCTTCCGCAGACCTTGGACGCGGTCGCCGGCCTTCCACTGGCCGCGCTTCTTGAGCAGGTCGACCCGCTCGAAGCGCTTGAGGACGTTGCGTTTGACGACGATGCCGGAGGATCCTTGGAGGCTCTTGTGCTGGGACATGGCGGAAGGGGAGTGGGCGCTAGGTGTTAAAGGGTCTAAAGTGACGCTCCGACCGCGCCCATGACAAGTATTTTTCTCCGACCCGGCTAGCGTCCACCACGATCCACTCCGGAACGGAGTACGGGTGGCGCGCCAATACCGCCGCCTCCAGCGCGGGCAAATGCTCGTCCACGCACTTGAGGGTGAGGCGGTACTCCTCGGCGGCCTCCACCTTACCCTCCCATGCGTAATGGGAGCGGAGGGGGCCCTCGATCTGGACGCACACGGCTAGGCCCGCGGTGACCAGTTCGCGCGCTAATTGCTCCGCCTCGCCAGCGGTCGCCAGGGTGGTCCACGCAACCTTCATACGTGGGTAGCTGCCGACGGGGCGGGCGGCTGACAAGCGGGATCCGGCGGGGCGGCGCATTCGCCGTTGACCGCGCGATTGCGACGGCGAGCCTCGGCGACAGCTGCCCCGCCCCATGATGATTTCTCGCCAATTCGTGTTCTTTCTCCTGTCGGTTTGCAGTGCTGGACTAGCGTTCGCCCAAGAGTGGACGCGGTTCCGCGGGCCCAACGGTACTGGCGTCAGCTCCGCGCGTGGCCTACCTGTCACGTGGTCTGAGGCGGATTTCCGCTGGCGCGTCCGATTGCCCGGCAGTGGCCATGGCGCTCCGGTCGTATGGGGCGAGCGCCTCTTTGTTACCGCCGCCACCGAGGAGGGCCGGGAGCGGGCGATCCTTGCCTTCGACCGGCGGGACGGCCGAGAACTTTGGCGGAGGACTTACGCCCTGCCCACGCACCGGCCGGCCAACCGCAACGCCGGCTACGCCAACTCCTCGCCCGTCGTCGACGCGAACCGGGTCTACGCCTGTTTCGTCTCCGCGGATCACCATTGGGTGCGCGCCTTCGACCACGCGGGGGTCGAGCTCTGGTCGCGGGACCTCGGGCCGTTCATCTCGCAACACGGCCATGGCGCCTCGCCGATGCTGCATGGGGGGCGCCTGATCGTGACCAACGATCAGGACGGCCCGAGCACGGTGACGGCG
>SYDD01000137.1 GCA_005786775.1 Opitutaceae bacterium | reverse complement strand
GCGCAGGCGCAACTTGGCCTCACGGCCCCCGTGGCGCCGGCCCGCCGCACCAAACGTAAGTCTTCCCTTTGATGAACACCTCTCGAAGCGTTTTGCTCGCCGGAGCCTCAGGTCTGCTGGGTCGGGCCCTCACCATGCGGCTTAATGCGGAGGGATGGGACGTGCGGCGGCTGGTCCGTCGCCCCGCCGCCGGCCCGGACGAGTTCACGTGGGATCCCGCGGGTGGCGAAGTGCCTGCCGCGGCGCTGGCAGGCGTGACCGCTGTGATCAACCTTGCCGGCGAGAACATCGCCGCGGGACGCTGGACGGAGCCGCGGCGCCGGGTGCTGCGCTCCAGCCGGATGGAGCCAACGCGGGCCCTCGCGCGCGCGATTGGCGGGATGCCGCGCCCGCCGGAAGTCTTCGCGTGCGCCTCGGCGGTTGGGTTCTACGGGGATCGCGGTAATCTGGTCTTGGGCGAGGATGCTTCTCGCGGCGAAGGATTCCTGTCGGAATTGACCGCTGAGTGGGAGCAAGCTGGTGCGGCAGTGGAGGCCTCCGGCGTGCGTTGGGCCGCTCTGCGGCTTGGGGTGGTGCTGAGTCCCGAGGGCGGTGCGTTAGCTCGACTGCTGCCGATTTTCCGTCTCGGGCTGGGCGGCCGCTTGGCAACCGGAAAACAGTGGATGAGCTGGATCTCCCGCGAGGATGCGGCCGCGGCGTTTGTCCACGTCCTTGCCACGCCGTCCTGCCGGGGCCCGCTCAACGCCTGCTCTCCCGGACCGGTGACCAACGCGGACTTCACCCGCCTTCTGGGCTTTGTGCTCCGGCGTCCAGTAGCGTTTCCGGTTCCCGCCTTTGCGCTGCGGTTGGGGTTCGGCCGGATGGCGGAGGAGACACTCCTGGCGAGTACGCGGGCGATCCCCCGCGCGCTGTCCGCGACGGGGTTTCGGTTCGGCCAACCGGGGCTCGAGGCCGCGCTGCGCCTAGAACTCGGGCGTCCTAGAGTCGGCTCTTGAGGAAGGCGACCAGATCGGCGAGTTCCTGTGGCGTTAGGATGACGTCCATCCCCGGGGGCATCGCCGAGACGGCGCCAGGTTGCAGGTCGGTTACCTGAGCGCGGGCGATGCGGACCTCGCTGTCCGGTCCGGTCGCCAGAATGAGCTCGTCGGAGGACTCCAGTTTCACGATGCCCGCGTGGGTGTCGCCGGAGCGTGTGGTGGCCACGACAGTCTCGTAGCCGCGCACGATGGCGGCACTGGGGTACATCACCGCTTCGAGCAGCTCGCGTTCGCTGCGGATCTTGCCGATCGCGGTAAGGTCCGGGCCTAGTAAGCCACCGCCGTAGCCGATCTTGTGGCACAGGACGCAGGCGGTGCGCGGGCTGTTGAACACGGCCTGGCCGCGACGGACGTCGCCCTGCGCGAGGCCCGCGGCGACCGCATCGACCCGCGCGTTTTGGCGGGCAGTGTCGGATTCGAGGCTCGAGAGCAACGACTCGGCGTCCTGTCGGATCTCGAGTGGATATTTGCTCAGGACGGGTCGCAGCTGGCCGGGGCGCAGGCTGGCACGGGCAGGGGAGGCAATAAGACCGGCCAGCAGCCGGCGCCCAAGTTCCTTCCCCGGCGCGCGCTCAAAGGCGGGGAGCAGACGAGGGATCTCCATCGCGCCCGCGGTGGCTAGGGCGTCGGCGAGCCGCAGCTGTTGCGTCGGAGTGAGGCGGGCGCGGGCGAGCGTCTCTGCGGCGGTCTGCCGCATCGCGAGCGGATGGTTCGCCTCGAGATGGGCCAGCAGGAAGTCGAGGACGGTCGGCTCCGGCGTTTCCGCGTGCGCGGCCGCGGCCGCGAGGGCCTCGAGGCGCAGCGCGGCCGGAACCTTCGGGTCAGCCCCGACGCGGCTGAGTGCGGTGATCAGACCAGAGTGACCGCCCTTCGGCAGTCGTTGCGCGCGCGCGGCCTGAACCAGGGCCGGCAATTCTGCTTCCGTCGACGCCGGGATCCGTCGGGCCAAGGCCTCCAGCCAGACCGCGGGCGCCTCTCGCAACGAGGCCCGCGCGAGGATCTCCGCCGCGAGGGCGCGGCCGCCGGTTGGGGCCTCGGTCAGGGCGCCTGCGAGGGCCCGCTGCACGGCGGGTGAGGAGGAGAGCGAGATGAGCTGCACCTGTAGCGCCGCGCGGTCGGCCGCAGCGGCCGGTAGCTGCTGGACGCGCTCGCGGAAGAAAGCGGCCAGCGCATCCCCCCAAGCGGGGCGGTGCGAGATGATCCAGCCCGCCGTTTGCGGCAGTGGCCCGGGTCCAGATTGTAGCCACGGTAGGACGTCCCTGGGCTGCAGCGGGCTGCCAGCTTGCTGGTCAGCTGCGACCAGCGCCGCGCGCAAGGCCGCGGGAGGCGCCGCAGTCTTCAAGAACGAAATCAGGGGGTCGGCCTGGCCCAGCTCGATCAGCGCGTGAATGAAGGTGTGATCGAGGCTCCGGGCGGCTGCGCCCTCCGGTGAACCCGCGGACTCCGCCGGCCCGGCTGCAAGCCGGCCGGCGGCCGTCAAGAGGGGCGCCACCGCCTCCGAGCGACCGGAGCGGCCAAGTGCCTCGGCTGCCGCGCGGACGACCGCCGCATCCGGGTGCTGAAGTAGCGGCAGGAGTGATTCGAGCGCCGCGCCATCCCGCCAGAGGCTGACGCCGTGTAGCGCTACGCGCAGGACCCCGGCATCGGCGTCGCGCAGGCCTTCCCGCGTTGCCGTGCGGGCCGCCTTTCCCTCGATCCTGGCGAGCGTCCAGAGGGCGTTGGTCCGACCTAGCGCGTCGCGGTCCCCCGTGGCCGCGCCACGCAGGACGGGCACCGCGGATTCTCCGACCCGGGCGAGGCGAGCTTGCGCCTGTTCTACGACGTCGGGCCGCGGATCGGTCAGCAGGCGGACGAGCCCGGCGGTATCGAGTTGCGCCCATGGGATCTGACGCCCGCGGGGATCGGCTACTGGCTTCGCACCGGTACGGCGAATGCGGTAGATGCCCCCGAGCACGTCCGGCTTGGCCAGTTGCGAGGTCGGACAACAGATCTTGTACCAACCGCCGGTATCGGCGACGAGCACGCTGCCGTCTGCGTCTTCGAGCACATCGGTGGGTCGGAAGTCGGGCTGGTCCGAAGTGATAAAGTCGGTGTCGCGGGTCCGGAAAGTCGCACCGTCGGGGATGAGCTCGTGGCGGACGACCTTGCGGAGATTGAAGTAGCAGACGAGGAGGTTACCCCCGAAGCCTTGGCCGAGTCCGTTGCTGCGTAGAGTGGCTGAGCCGCAGGGGGCGGCGGCGCCCATGTGGGTCATGATGGGCATCAGTTCGCCAGTGCGAGGATGGCCGGCGGAGGCGGCGTTCTCTTTGCCGTAAACCCCGCCGTAGAGGGCATGGATGAGACCATCGCGCTTTCCCGCCGCGGGCAGCTGGAAGAAGGTGCCAGACAGGAACCGTTCCCCGGCTGGCCCGAAAGTGACGCCGACCGGGTTGTCCATGCCCCCGGTCATCACCGGCTCAAAGCCGCGACCATCCGGGCGGGCGCGGTAAATGTGGGCGGCGCGCGTCACGAATGGCCGGCCGTCCCCCAGCGTGTGGCGCTGTTCCGCGAAGGCACCCTTGGTCCAGTAGAACCAGCCATCCGGTCCGAGGTAAGGCCCGTGCACGTCGTTCGCGCAGCCGGTGAGCGTGCCTCCGTCCCACCAGATCTCGCGGCGTTCCGCCACACCGTCCCCGTCCGCGTCGGTGAATTTCCAGATGTGCGGCGGGGCAGCCACGTACAGCGAGCCCCCGTGGAAGAGCGCGCCCTGGGGGAACATCACGCGCTCCGCGAACACCGTGGAACGTTCAAAGGAGCCGTCGCCATCCGCATCCTCAAGACGAACGATCCGGTGCGGTTTCTCCTCGAGCTGTTTTTGTGCGCGCTCGCTTAGGCCCGAGGAGTCTGTCACGTACAGCGCCCCCGTCGGGTCGAAGGCGAGGGAGATGGGCCGGTTAACGACGGGAGGCCCGGACACGCGTTCCACCGTGAACCCGACCGGTACGGTGAAGATCTGGCCGCCCACGTCAAAGGAGGCGGAGTCCGAAGCGGCGGCGAGGCTGGCGACACTTGCGAGCAGGGCGGTGAGCTGGCGCAGGGCGGGAAACAGCAAAAGGGGACGCACAGGCTGAATGCACGAAGGACGCCGGGGAGAGGCAACGGCAAAGCCAGAAGAGCTGTGGCTTGCCCGAGCGGGGCATCAGCCCACAACCTGAAGCAGTCCCGTGGGCCCGGTGGTTTATGGGATACTTCCTCCCCGATGACCCCGGAATCCAACCTTGCCCGCCTCTCGTTGATCCTCCCCCCCGCCCCGCGACCGGTGGCTGTTTACCGTCCGCTCGTGATCGCCCAAGGCCTCGCCTATGTCTCCGGCCACGGGCCGGTTCGCCCGGATGGCTCGCTGATCCGCGGGCGGGTGGGCGTCGACCTGGACCTGACGCAGGGGCGCGCCGCGGCACGGCAGTGTGGCCTGGCGATTCTGGCGACGCTCCGCGCGGAGCTCGGCTCGCTCGACCGGGTGGCGCGGCTGGTGAAGGTGCTCGGGATGGTGAACTCCGGCCCGTCTTTCCTCGAGCACCCGCAGGTCATCAATGGCTGCAGTGAACTCTTCGCCGAGGTATTCGGCTCCGAGCACGGCATCGGCGCGCGAAGCGCCGTCGGCATGGGGCCCCTCCCTGGGGACATCGCGGTCGAGGTCGAGGCCATCTTTGAGCTGCGATGAGCGCCGCCGCTGACTGGATGCGGCTGGCAGATGAATCTGCGCTCGCGACGCCCGCGCTGGTGCTTTTCCCCGAGCGGATCGAGGAAAATCTCCGGCGGATGATTGCACTCGCGGGCAATCCGGCTCGCCTCCGCCCGCACGTGAAGACGCACAAGCTACCGGCGCTCGTCTCCCTGCAGGTGCGCCTGGGGATAACGCGCTGCAAGTGCGCCACCATCGCGGAGGCCGAGATGGCCGCCGGGGCCGGGGCCGCCGAGATCACTCTGGCCGCCCAGCCGGTCGGTCCGAACGCTGCGCGGCTGGTGGAACTCGCGCGCGCCTTCCCAGCGGTCCGCTTCTCCACCATCGTCGATGACCCCGGTGCGCTGGCCGGGTTGGCAGCGGCGGCGGCCGGCGGGCACGCCCCGCTGGAAGTGCTCGTGGATCTCGACGTCGGAATGGCCCGAACGGGGATCGTTCCGGGTCCCGACGCCCTAGACCTCTATGCCGCGATCGCCGCCGCGCCGGGGCTGCGGCCGGGCGGCCTGCATGCCTACGACGGGCATCTCCGGCAGCGAGTGCTGGAGGAACGGGTGGCGGCCGCGGCACCCGCGGTGGCGCGGGTGGACGCCTTGCGGGCCGAGCTGATTGCGCGCGGTTTGACGGTACCGCGGGTGGTCTGGGGCGGTACGCCCACCTTTCCGGTCCACGCGCGGCGACCCGGGGTCGAGCTGAGTCCGGGGACCTGCGTGCTGTGGGATGCCGGGTACGCAACCGCACTGCCGGACCAGGATTTTCTCCCGGCGGCGGCGCTGCTGACGCGCGTGATCAGCCGGCCCGGCGCCGGGCGGCTCTGCCTCGACCTCGGGCACAAGGCGGTCGCCAGCGAGATGCCGCATCCGCGGGTCGTTTTTCCGGCGCTGCCGGACGCGCGGGCGATCACGCACAGCGAGGAACATCTCGTGGTGGAGACAGCGCGGGCGGCGGAATTCCCGGTGGGCACGGTGCTGCATGGCATCCCGTGGCACATCTGCCCCACGGTGGCGCTGCACGACCGCGTGCTGGTGGCGCGCGGGGGACGAACCGTGGACCGCTGGCCGGTAGTGGCGCGGGCCCGCCGGCTGAACTTCTGAGTCCTATGGCCGGAACTGCCCTGTTGTCCGCGCTCGCCGCGCTTGTCCTACTGGTGGCGCTGGTGACCTGGCGGCAGGTCAACGGTTTCATCGCGCTGCTGCTTGCGGCGCTGGCGGCGGGCCTCGGCGCGGGGCTCAGTCCGCTGGCCGTGTTGCGCCAATTCCAGGAGGGTCTGGGCGCCACGCTGGGCGGGGTGGCCGGGATGATCGCGCTTGGGGCGATGCTCGGGCGGTTGTTGGCGGCCACGGGCGGTGCCGAGGTGCTAGCAGAACGGCTCGCCGGCCTCTGCGGGCCGCGGCGTGCCGTGCTGGTGGCAGCGCTGCTGGGCGGGATAATTGGCCTCGTCACTTGGTTCACGATTGGATTGCTGCTGCTGGCCCCGGTCGTGGCCGCGCTGGCCCGCCGCGCTGGGCAGCCGACCCTGCCCCCGCTGCTTACGCTGGCCGCCTTCCTGTCGGTGATGCACGGGCTGACGCCACCGCATCCGGGAGCCGTCGCGGCTGCGGATGCGCTGGGCGCGTCTCCGGGTGTGGTCCTGGGGCTAGCCTTGGTTGCCGGGCTGCCGGCGGCGCTGGTGGCCGGGCCCCTGTACGCCCGTTGGGTCGCGCCGCGGGTGGGCGAGCCAACTCCGGCGGCGGCCCCGGCACTGGAAACCGGCTCTCGACCCGCGTTAGGCGCGGTTGCCGCCGTGGTCGCGTTGCCGATTGGGCTGATGCTGGCCGCCTCCGCTGCCGAGCTGGCGCTCCCGGTCGGTTCCGCGGTCCGGGGGCTCCTAGCCGTGGCGGGCCACCCATTGGTGGCGCTGGCTGCGGCGGTGCTATTGGGGCTCCGGTTCCTCGCGCAGGAGTCCGGCCGCTCTCGCCGGGAGCAACTCGGTTTGACCGAGGAAAGTGTCGCCGCGATCGGGATGACGCTGCTCGTGGTTGGCGCTGGCGGCGGGTTTGCGCGGGTACTGCGGGAGGCCGGCGTCGCCCGGGAGCTCGCGGGCCTTGGCGCGGACCTCGCGCTCCCGCCTCTCGTGCTCGGCTGGCTGGTGGCGGCGTTCATCCGGGTCGCGACTGGATCGGCGACGGTCGCGGCCACCACCGCGGCGGGCCTCGTGGCGCCGCTGCTCGCGGCCAACCCGGGCGTGCCGTCGGCGCTGATGGTGCTCGCGGTGGGCTTCGGCTCGCTCGTCGTCTCGCATCTAAACGACGGCGGCTTCTGGATCGTGAAGGACGCGCTCGGCCTCTCTGTCGGCCAGACCCTCCGCACCTGGACCGCGCTGGAAACGATCCTCGGGGTGGCCGGCCTCGGCGCCACGCTACTGCTTTCCCTTTGCCTGTGAACTCGGACTTCCCCCCGATTGTCGACTGCCATCTCGATCTCGCGATGAACGCGCTCGAGTGGAACCGTGATCTCACCCAACCCCTCGCCGCGGTGCGCGCGGCCGAGGCCCACCTCCGCGACCGTCCTGACCGAGGCCGGGGCACGGTCTGCCTCCCCGAACTTCGCCGCGGCGGGGTCGCGGTCTGCGTTGCCACCCAGATCGCCCGGCTCGCGCACGAGGCGTTCAGCCCGGTGTCTGGCTGGCGCGCCCCGGCTCAGGCCTGGGCAATGACTCAGGCTCAGCTCGCCTGGTACCGTGAGCTGGAGGTGGCTGGGGAACTTACGCCCATTACGGACCGCGCCGGACTCGACGCGCATCTTGCCGCGTGGCACGGGGCCCGCGCCGCGGGCCGGGAGGGTCCGGTCGGCTACGTTCGCAGCCTCGAGGGCGCGGACTCCCTCGTCACCCTCGGGCATCTGGAACGTGCCTGGACGGACGGACTGCGGGCCCTCGGCCCGGCGCACTACGGCCCCGGCGTCTACGCGCAGGGGACCGACACCACCGGACCCTTCCCCGTGCGTGGCTTGGAACTGTTGCGGCGGGCGGGGCAGCTCGGCTTGATCCTCGACGTAACGCACCTGAGCGACGACTGCCTGCGGCAGGCGCTGGAGCTTTACGCGGGTCCCCTGTGGGCGAGCCACCACAACGCCCGCGCTCTCGCTCCGCACCAGCGCCAGTTGCCCGACGACCTGTTTCGCGGTTTGGTCGCCCGGGGAGGAGTGGCGTCTGTCTGCCTCGACGCTTGGATGCTAGTGCCTGGATGGGAGCGCGGGAGGACAACGCCGGCCGCGGCCGGGCTGCGGCTGGAGCGGGTGGCGGACCACATCGACCACTTCTGCCAGCTCGCCGGGGACGCGCGCCACGTCGGGATTGGCAGCGACCTCGACGGTGCCTTTGGCACCGAGCAGACCCCGATAGACATCGACTCTATTGCCGATCTGCGCGCCTTAAGCGACATTCTGCGGGCGCGGGGCTACCGGGACGCCGATGTGGCGGGAATCCTAGGCGGCAACCTGATCGACTTCCTGCGCCGGTCATTGCCAGGACGACCGTAGCCAACGCCCGGCTCAGGTCCGCCAAGCAAGTTCCCGTGCCTGACCGTGTCCGGGGAAGCGGGTGTCGCGGGCGCGCAACTCGAGCCGCAGGCCTGACGGGAGCACGGTCGCCTCCACCCAGCCGCTCGGTTGGTCTGGGGCGAACGGGTAGGCGACCGCGGGGAGGTTGACGAGGTGGATGCCGCTCTCGTCTCGGTCGATCTGCCAGCGGTGAGCATGGCCGTAAAAGTGCGCCTGCACGTGACGCCGCGGCCGGAGCACGGCCATCAGCGCGTCGGTGTCGGTGAGGCCGTTCTTGTTGCCGCCCGTGTTCGGGTTGTGGTGCACCATCACGAGGGCCGGCCGGTCGGCGTGCGCGTCCAGGGCCCGGCCGAGCCAGGCGAGCTGCTCGGCGCCGAGCACGCCGGGCGTCGAGTTGGTGCGGTCCAGGGAATCGAGCACGAACCAGTTGGCGCGCTCCCCGCGCACGACCGCCGTCTGCCGTTCGCCCGCGGCGGCCTCGTGGCGGCGTTCGCCGGGCAGGCCCGCCCAGCAGCGCGCCCGGTGGTCGTGGTTCCCGAGCGCGAGGGTGATCGGGATGCCCGCGCCGCGCACCGGCAGGAGCAACTCGTTGAGGACCGCGTAGTCACCCTCCTCGCCCGTGTTCAGCGCGAGGTCGCCATCGATGAACAGGCCCGCGGACCGGCGCGGCCGGGAGAGGATATCCCGGACGACGTCGGTGAGGTGCTCCGTGAGATTCACCCCGCGGGCGACCCTGGTCCGGTCCGCGGCAATGTGGGTGTCCGCGAGGAGCGCCCACGTGTGCGGGTCGGCGGGCGTGGCGGCCGCCGCGAGCGCGCGGCGGGCAAGGGTGACGCCGAGGCCGACGGCGGTGGCGTGGGCGAGGAAGGCGCGGCGGCTGAGGGGGGATTGCAGCAGGGGCATAAGAAAGCCCGCCCGGAGGGCGGGCGGGCTGAGGTCAGCGGGAACCGCGGGGTGGTTCAACCCCGATCCGCGTGCGGGGGTCAGCCCGGACCGGAGCCCGGGGCGGGCGGCGGCACGGGCCCGCCCTCGCGGGGCGGGAAAGGCCGAGCGCCGGGACCGCGGCTTGTACCGCTGCCGGGGCCGGGCCCCGCCCCGGGGTTGGACTCCCCTTCGGGCCGGCCGAAGCGGGGTTGCATCGCGCCTTCAAAGGGCCGCCGCACCGGTTCGTCGCGGGCGCCGAGCTTCACCTTGAGCGTCTCCTTCTTCCCCGCGCGGAAGAGGGTCAACGCGACCTCCGCGCCCTCCGCGCGCTGGCGGACCAGCGCGGCAAACTGCTGCGGGTTGATGAGCAACTGATCATCCAGCTGCGTGAGCAGGTCGTGGGGCCGCAGCACGCCCTGGGCGGGGCCGCGGGAATCGACCTGAAGGACGACCAGCCCGGACTCGCGCGGGAGGCCAAGCTGGGCCGAAAGGACCGCTGGGGCCGGCGCGACGGCGGCGCCAAGGAAGGACACGCGTTCACGTTCCGCCGCGGGCGGCATACCGGGCCGGGGACCGGGCTGCGGGCCGCGGGGGCCTGGGCCGCGACGGAACTCGGCACCGGGTCGGGGCTCGGGTCCGGGGGTGCCGGGC
>SYDD01000136.1 GCA_005786775.1 Opitutaceae bacterium | reverse complement strand
GGTCGGGTAGTGGGCCCGCATCTTGGTCAGGTCGCTGTAGTAGCAGATGTGGTCCCCAGCGCGGGCCTGGTCGACGTAGGTGTGGACTTGGGCGCGGCCGGAGTGCTTTTCCGCGATCTTAAAGGCCTCGAGGATGGAGCAGGAGTTGGCCTTCCCCCCTCCGAGATTGTAAACCTCACCGGCGCGGGGCGCGGTGACGAAGGCGGCCATAAAGCGGGCGACGTCGAGCGAATGGATATTATCGCGCACCTGCTTGCCCTGGTAGCCAAAGACCCGGTACTCGCGGCCCTCGAGGTTGCATTTCACGAGGTAGCTGAGGAAACCGTGGAGCTCGACCCCGCTGTGGTTGGGTCCGGTGAGGCAGCCGCCGCGGAGGGCGCAGGTGGGCAAATTGAAGTAGCGGCCGTACTCCTGGACCATCACGTCGGCGGCGACCTTGGAGGCACCGAACAGGGAGTGCTTCGACTGGTCGATGGTGAAAGTCTCCGCGATGCCGCCGGCGTAGGCGGGGTCGGCGTAATCCCAGCGGGTGGGGAGTTCGCGCAGGGCGATCCGGTTCGGGGCGTCGCCGTAGACCTTGTTCGTGCTCATGTGCACGAAGGGCGCCTCCGGGCAGGCCTGGCGGGCAGCCTCGAGGAGATTGAGGGTGCCGACCGCGTTGGTGTCGAAATCGTCGAACGGGATGGCCGCCGCGCGGTCGTGGCTCGGCTGCGCCGCGGTGTGTACGATTGCCGTCGGCCGCACCGCCCGGACTAGCGCGAGCACGCCGGCCCGGTCACGGATATCAAGCTCGTGGTGCGTGAAGCCCTTCAGCTCCGTGGCCAGCCGGTGCTGGTTCCAGCGGGTGTCGCCCTGCGGGCCGAAGAAGACCGCGCGCTGGTTGTTGTCCACCCCGTGCACCGCGTAGCCGAGCTCGCGCGCGAAGTACGTGCACACTTCCGAGCCGATCAGGCCGGAGGATCCGGTCACAAGGAGGGTCTGGGGCATAAAGTCGGCGTAAGGGTAGAGTCGCGGCGAGCGCGGGCAAGCATCCACGCAAGGGTCCCGAGGGCGGCGAGGTGGAGGGCGAGGTAGAGGCCGTCGAGGTGCGCCAAGCGGACGGCCGGCGGCGACGGGTTGGCGAGGACGGGCAGCCAGAACATCACGAGCCCGCCCGGCAATTGGAACCAGGGCATGGCTGGGTGCGCGAGCCAGCCCGGCAGACCAGGCGCGCCGCCGGCGGCCACCAAGACGGCCAGAACGACGAGGGCGAGCAGCAGGGGATGGCCACATTCCCGCATCAGCCCCAGGGGTTCCCAACCCCAGTAAACGATGAGGAGCAGCGCGGGCGCAGCGCCGAAAAGGACCACGGCCGCGCAGTGCATGCGCCAGGCGCGGGCGAGGGCCGCGAGGGTAATCCCCCACAGGCTAAGGCCGAGGGCGAATGGTAGGGTATTCCACCAGAGGAACGTGAGGCGCGTCACCCCAGAGGAAGGCTCGTACGCCGAGCTGAGCCGGAAGTGTCCGGCGGAGGCGGGATCCAGCAGCAGGTGGAGCGGGATGAACGTGTTGGCGAAATTCATCCAACGCGTGCGGAGCCACGTCTCGAGCGTCGCGTGCTGGGCATCGGCGAGCAGGAAGTAGCGGATGAACCCGCCCTGCCCGGCGAAGGGCGTGTCCGGCAGGTGCGGGAGCAGGCGCCCCGCCAGCATCCACGGGAGCACGAATGCCGCGCTGGCCAGCGTCAGGCGGGTGACCCCGGCCAGCATCCCGCGGAAGCCCGGCCGGTGCCGGCCGGCGCACCAGAGCGCGAGCCAGGGCGTCCAGAGCAGCACCAGCGGGTGGTGGAGGAAACCGAGGCCGACGGCCAGGCCGGCCGCGACTGGCTGCCGCGCGTGGACCAGCGTGAAGGCGGCCGCCAGCCACGCCGTCGCCGCCCACTTGGGCCACGTGAACAGGACCTCGTGCAGCCCGAACGGCGTGAGCGCGAGAAGGCCCGCGCCCGCGAGGGCCCAGCCCGCCCCCGCCAACGGCAGCAGGAGCAGGTAGACGGCGGGGATGACCGCGGCGGCCAGCGCGTATTGGACCAGCCGGTACGTGGCGAACCCCCCGGCGTCGAAGGGGCGCCACGTCTCCTCCGCGTGCTCGGCCGGGGGACGCCCCCCGGTGCCCAGGACCATGGGGATCGCGACGAGTCCCGGCAGCGGGCCGCGGCTGAAGTAGGTCCAAGGGTAATAGAACCGCTCCGTCCGCTCCGCCGCCGGGCCCCAGCCGTGGGCCGCCGCCTGCACCGCGTAAAAGCTGAAGCGGCTGTCGATCCGGTCGGAGAGGGCAAAGTTGCGCGACACGGTGCCGCGGAACAGCTCGCCGGCGGTGCCCGTGGAGAAGGAGGCCTTCGCCGCCACCGCGGCCACCACGAGCGCGGCGGCGCCCACAGCATGCCGCCAGCCGGATTCGCCCGGTAACCTCCAGCCGAGGCGCCGGGCCCGCATCCCCACCGCAAGCCAGATCGCCCCGACCATCCCGCCTGCCAGCAGTCCGCGCGCCCCGGGGGAACCCGCCGCCGACGCCGCCCAGAGCGCGATCCCGCCCGCGGCGAGTACCAGCGGCCCTGCGCCGAGGAACCAGAATGCCCGGATGCCCGGACCGGCGGTGGCCGGCGCCGCGAGGAGTCCCGGCCCCCATAGCACGACGAGGCAGAGCGCGAGCGTTGTCGCCACGCGCAGCGCCGCCCACGCCGCGGCACCCTCCAGCGGCCAGGCACGGAACGGATGCGAGAACGCCACCCAGCCCCGATGCGCGGCCGAGGTGTCCTCGCCCACCACGCGCACCGCGACGGCTTCCGCCGGGCGCCGCACTTCCCAGACCTGCCAGGTCTCCGCCGGCACAGCTCCTTGGTAAGGTACCGCCGTGATCGCGCCGGCCGCGTCGCGGAACTCCAGCCGTACCGTGCATCCGGGCCGTCCGGGATAGCCCGCCACGCCGACGCGGATCGTGCGCCG
>SYDD01000135.1 GCA_005786775.1 Opitutaceae bacterium | reverse complement strand
GGTGACGGGCGTCGGGCCGGGCCGGGCGCGGCCGGCGACGGTGGAGAGCTGGCGGACGAGCTGGATCACCCGCTGGAGCGAGTCGTCGACGTTCTGGATGTGGCGCCGCACCTTTTCCGAATCATCGCTGACTGAGCGCACTAGCTCGACGTAGCCGAGGACGACGCCGAGGAGGTTGTTCAGGTGGTGGGTGACGCCCTGGGCGGCGGCGCCGACCAGCGCGCCCCGGCGGGTCTCGTCGAGGCGGGGGGCGAGTTCCGCGGCCTCGCGCTCGAGCCGCGCGAGCCGCAGGTGCAGGCGGACGCGGGCCATCGTCTCGTCGAGGTCGATCGGCTTGACGAGGTAATCGGCGGCGCCGGCCGCGCGGCTCTCGTGGCGGTGCTCCTTGGAAGGGCTGGCGGTGAGAAAGATCACCGGAATTTCGCGGGTCGCCGGGTCGGACTTTAGCTGCCGGCAGGCGGTGAGGCCGTCCATATCCGGCATCAGCAGGTCCATCAAAATTAGGTCGGGCCGGGCGGTGGCGGCTTGGGCGAGGGCCTCGCGGCCGCTGGGCGCGGTGAGCACCTGCATCCCCTCGCGCTCCAGCTTGATCCGGAGCAGCTGGACATTGATCGCCTGGTCGTCGACGACGAGGATGCGCGGCGGGGTCATCGGGCGGCGGCGGGCGGGTTGAGCAGGCGGGCCTTGACCGTGTTTTTCATCAGCATCGCGACCGTCATCGGACCGACGCCGCCGGGCCCGGGGGTGATGAGGGAGCAGCGGGGGGAGACGGACGGGAAGTGGACGTCGCCCGTGAGGCGGTAGCCTGTCTTCCGGGTGGGGTCGGGGACGCGGTTGATGCCGACGTCGATCACCACGGCCCCGGGCTTGACCATCTCGGCGGTCACGAACTCCGGGCGGCCGATGGCGGCAATGAGCACGTCCGCCAGACGCGTGAGGGAGGGGAGGTCGGGCGTGGCCGAATGGCAGACCGTGACCGTGCCGTTGGCGCCGGCGCGTTTCTGCAGGGCGAGCAGGGCGACGGGCTTGCCCACGATCAGGGAGCGGCCGAGGACCACCACGTGTTTCCCCCTGAGGTCCACCCCGCTGCGGGCGAGGAGTTCCATAATCCCGGCGGGGGTGCAGGCGACGAAGCCGGTGTCATCCTCCTGCGCCACCTTGCCGAGGTTCACCGTGTGGAAGCCATCGACGTCCTTTTCCGGGGCGACCCGGCGGAAGACGGCGACCTCGTCGAAGCCCTTAGGCAGGGGCGACTGGATCAGGATGCCATCGACGCCGGGGTCGGCGTTGAGGTCATCGATCAGGCGGCAGAGGTCGGCCTGGCCTATCGTGGCAGGGGGGAGCAGAATGCGGCTGGTGACTCCGATCTCGGCGGCCGTCTGCTCCTTTTTGCGCACGTAGGAGACGGAGGCGGGGTCGTCGCCGACGCGGACGAGGGCGAGGCAGGGGGGGCGGCCGGGGAGGGCGGCAACCTGGGCCTTGAGCTCGGCGATGAGGGAGGCGGCGATGCGGTTGCCGTCGATCAATTCCATTGGATTCAGCGCAGCTGGAGGGTCTCGACCGTCAGGATGATCTCGCGGCCATCGGGGCCGGGTCGGGCGGTGCCGTAGACGTTGACGGGCAGATCGACGTATTTCTCAACCTGCTCGGTCTGGAGCAGGCGGGAAACATCCAGGTAGGCGAAGCGCTGGCCGGAGTCATCCAGCAGCGCGTAATCGTAAGGGCGGCGCGGGGCGAAGGGGCGGCGCGTGGAGACGAAGCGGCCGGCGTACTGGCGCGGTAGGGAACTGCTGCCGCCGTCACCGAGGTTGACCATCGACACCGGCTGGCCGGCGGTGGCGGCGCCGTAGACGCCGGGGTTGACGGGGGCGGGAGCAGTCGCGGCGGCTGGGGTCTCCGGGCGGGCGGGGGCGGGGGCGGGGGCCGCGCCGGGGGTGGCGGGGGTCTGGATGAAGCCGACGAGCGGTCGCTCGAGGTTGAGCTGGGTCCAGCGGCCGCGGATACCGGTGATGGTGGCCTTCTCGGCGGCGCCGGCGGTGACCAGCACGGGTGCGTCGGCCTTGGGGGCCTGGCGGAGGGCGGCGCCGGGGCGGACGTCGAGGCTCTTGGTCAGGTCCTTGTTCTCGACGTAGACCTCGAAGGGACCGGGCAAATCGACGGCCATCCAGCCAGCGGGAGCCATGGTGGCGGCAGCCGGGCGGGGTTCCTCCCCGGCTTTGAGGTAAGTCGCCACGGCGCTCTGCGCGGAGGCCTCGACGTGGACGGCGGTGGTGGCGGGTAGTCCGGCGCCTTGGGTGGGGCGGGTGAGGGCGGCGGCGAGAAGGGTGGCGAGGGCCAGCAGGCTAAGCTTCATGCGCAAGAGCGAAGGTTCCGGTGGCGCGCGGGGCGGCGACGGCCTCGTGCGGCGCGTGCGGGGTGCGGGGGTTTTGGAAAAGGGATTTGATCTCCTTGGGGGAGAGCACCTTGCCACCGCGGAGCGGGATTCCCTTCAGCTGGAGCGCACCGATTTGGTAGCGACGGAGGCGTTTTACGTCGAACCCCAGTTGCGTGAATAGCAGTCGGATCTCCCGCTTCTTGCCGTGGTGCAAGTGGACGTCGAGGTCAGTCGAGATGCCGCCGGCATCGGCGTTGATCAGCGCCGCCCTTTCCACCTTGAGCCGTTCGCCCTCGACCGTCACCCCGCGGATCAACTGGTTGAGCCGACCAGAAGGGAACGGGGTCTTTAGAACCACGTGGTAGCGCTTCACGACCAGCTGGGACGGGTGCATCAGGCGGTGGGCGAGGTCCCCATCCGTCGTCAGGATGACCAGCCCTTCGCTATCGAGGTCGAGCCGTCCCGCGCAGAAGAAGCGGTGGCGGGCCAACTCCCGCGGCAGGAGCGTGAATAGCGTGTCCGCGTGGTGCGGGTCGTCGTTCGAACAGATTAGACCGCGCGGCTTGTGCACGGCGACGGTGATTTTCGGCTGGACGGCAGCGCGGACAGGCTTGCCGGAGACCGTGACCTTATCGACTCCGGGGGTGACGTGGGTGCCGGGGGTGGCGGCGGCGCCATTGACCCAGACCTCCCCGCGGGCGATCAGCGCCTCCGCCGACCGGCGGGAGCAGACCCCGGCGTCGGCGATGAATTTCTGGAGGCGGATGGCGGCGGCGGCGGGCACGTTTCCAATGGGCGGCAATTCCGCCACCGCTGCAAGCCTGCGCGCGTCCGCGCGCGTGGCGCACTTGGCGGTTGCCCCGTGCCGGCGCATTCGTCACTTCATTCCTCTCTGGGCCGCGCGGCCCGCTCCTCCTATGCTTACTTTTAAGAACCGCACCGCCCTCGTTACCGGCGCCGGCCGTGGGATCGGCCGGGCCATCGCTGAGACACTTGCCCGCCAAGGCGTGACCGTTATTTGCGTGTCGAAGTCCGCGGAGTCCTGCGGGGCTACCGCCGCTGCGATCACTGCGGCGGGCGGCCGGGCGAAGGCGCTCGCGGTGGACGTGGCGGATGGCGCGGCGATCGCCAAGGCCTCCGAGGAGTTGCTCAAGGAGTTCCCCGTCATAGACATCCTGATCAACAACGCCGGCATTACTCGCGATGGCCTCTTGTTCCGGATGAGCGAGGCGGACTGGAACGACGTGCTGACCACCAACCTCACCAGCTGCTTCCACTGGACGAAACTGATCGCACGGCCGATGACTCGTGCCCGGTGGGGCCGGATCGTCAATATCGCCTCCGTGAGCGGGGTGATGGGCAACGCCGGGCAAGCCAATTACTCCGCGGCGAAGGCCGGGATGATCGGGCTGACCAAGACCCTGGCGCGGGAGTTCGCCTCCCGGTCCATTACCGTCAACGCCGTGGCCCCCGGGTTCATCAAGACCGATATGACGGCCGGTTTCTCCGGCGACGCGGAGATTGCGGGTAAGATCCTCGAGACGGTGCCACTCAAGCGGTTCGGGGAATCTTCGGAGGTGGCGGCGATGACCGCGTTCCTCTGTTCTGAGGAGGCTGGCTACATCACCGGGCAAGTTTTTAACGTTGACGGTGGAATGGCGATGTGAAGCCTCCGCCCAGCCCTCGCCCGTACCCTTTTTTCGACAATGGCCGACCAGAAAACTATCGAACAGCGCGTCAAGGAGATCATCGTCAATCAGCTCAACGTCAACGAGGAGCAGATCACGCCGACGGCCTCCTTCTTGGATGACCTGGGCGCCGATTCCCTCGATACCGTCGAGCTGATCATGGCCTTCGAGGAGGAATTCAAGGACGAGATCAAGGGCGAGATTCCCGAGTCGGATGCCGAGAAGCTGCAGACGGTCGGCCAGGTGATCGACTACATCAAGGCCAAGGCGGGCGCCGCCTAAGCCGCTTTTTTCCCCTTTCCACGGCGTCCGGCCGGGTTTCCCGCGGGAAATTCAGGTCGGACGCCGTTCTTCTTTCCCGGGTTCCGCTCCCTTTCCCGCCGATGGATTCCTCCTCCCGCCGCGTTGTTGTCACCGGTCTCGGGGCCGTGGCTTCCTTGGGGCACGAGGTGGAGGCGTTTTGGGCCGGTTTGCTGGCCGGGCGTTCGGGGGTGGACCGGGTCTCGCTCTTTGATCCGACCCCCTACGCCAGCCAAGTGGGGGCGGAGGTGCGCGGATGGGATGCGGCGGACCATATGGATCCGAAGGAGGCGCGCCGGAACGACCGTTACACGCATTTCGGTTTTGTGGCTGCCAAGCAGGCCTGCCGGGATGCCGGGTTGGAGATGGGGCGGGAGGACCCGGACCGGGTGGGCGTGATGATCGGGTCAGGCATCGGCGGGATGTATACTTACGAGTCGCAGCTGAAGGTCCTGGCCGAGCGCGGTCCGCGAAAAATATCGCCGTTCACGATTCCCTCCCTCATCGGCAATATGTGCTCGGGCTTGTTCGCGATTGAGCTGGGGGCGCGGGGACCGAACTTCGGGGTCGTTTCGGCCTGTGCGACGGGTACGCATGCGCTGGGCGAGGCTGCGCACGCGATCCGGCGGGGCGACGTGGACGTGATGGTCGCCGGCGGTAGCGAGGCGGCGATCACGCCCTTCGCCTACGCGAGTTTCTGCGCGATGAAGGCGATGAGCACGCGCAACGACGATCCGAGCCGCGCGAGCCGGCCCTTCGATCGCGGGCGGGACGGCTTCGTGATGGGCGAGGGGTCGGGGGTGCTCGTGCTGGAGTCGCTGGAGCACGCCCGGGCTCGCGGCGCGCGCATCTATTGCGAGTTGGCGGGTTACGCCGCCACCTGTGACGCCTACCACATCACCCAGCCGGATCCGGAGGGAAAGGGGCTCTCGATGGCGATGCGTCGGGCCTTGGGGGCGGCGGGACTGGAGCCCTCGGCGATCGACTACATCAACGCCCACGGGACTTCCACCCCTTACAACGACAAGTTCGAGACTCTCGCGATCAAGCGGGTCTTCGGGGATCACGCCCGGCGCGTCGCCATCAGTTCCACCAAGTCGATGACTGGCCACCTGCTTGGGGCGGCCGGCGGTATCGAATCCGTGATCTGCGTCCGGGCCCTCGCAGCTCAGGCTGTCCCGCCGACCATCAATCTCGACGACCCGGATCCTGATTGTGATCTGGACTACGTTCCCGGCCAGGCCCGCGAGGCCCGGCTGCGGGCAGTCTTAAGCAATAATCTCGGTTTCGGCGGCCAGAACTCGTCCATCGTGTTCCGCGCCCTCGAAGCCTGAGCGCGGGCAGTTCTTGGTGGCGGTGGTTGGGCGCAAAAAAACCGCGGCCGTTGAGGCCGCGGTCGAAAGGGCAGGCGATTAGACCTTCTCGATCAGCCCGGCCTTAATCGCCTTCACGGAAACCCAGACGCGCTTGGTGCCGCCGTTAGCGGTGCGGATGCGGATGCGCTGGAGGTTGGGCCGGAACTTGCGCGGGGTGATGCTCGTGACGTGAGTCCCGATGCCGCCGCTCTTCTTAGACTGACCCTTGCGGTTGATGCGCGAACCCTTGACGGGCCGGCGTCCGGTGACTGCACAGATGCGAGACATGATGGTTACCTCTGGTTGAAAAGGGTGAGAGGGAAGAGCCCGGGCCCGGGTGACGCAAGGGGATTTTTGCGCGGCGGGCCGTGGGGCGGGACTTGAGTCCGTCCGCGGGGCGCGGTCTGCTCAGAGCCGGATGCCGCGTCTGCGCTTGGTTACCTTTAATATCGCGCACGGCCGAGGGCTAAACCCCATCCAAGGCCTGACTTCCCCGCGGCGGTTGCGGCTGAACCTGCGCCGGATCTCCGATTTGCTGGCACGCTTGGCCCCGGATGTGGTCGCCCTGCAGGAGATCGACGAGCGGTCGCGCTGGGCCGGCAACTTCGATCACCTCGATTTCCTGCGGGGGCACACTCGATTCCCGCACGCTGTCTTCGGCATCAATACGCGCCGCACAGGGTTACTCAACCTCTGCTATGGCAACGCGTTGTTGTCGCGCCTACCGATCCGCGCTGCGGAGACGGTAGTGTTCGGTCGGCGCCGGGTGGGCGAGAAGGGCTTCCTGTTTGTGGAGCTCGACGTGGGTGGACGCTGCTTGCCGCTGGTGAACCTGCACCTGCACTACGGCTCCCGTGCCCAGCGGCTCCGTCAGCTCGACCAGCTGGTCTGCTGGCTACGGGAGAAGCACCGGCTCCGCAGTTCCTTCTGGGCGGCCCCGCCGATCATCTGCGGCGACTTCAATAATCCCGGCACGCGGGACGACGCTACCGCCTCACTTCTCAGTCACCTAGCGGACTATTCCGACTACGCGCTTCACCCGCTGGAGGGGAAGACGTTTCCGTCCCCGCTGCCGCGCCGCGCCCTTGACTTCATCTTCCTACCGGCCGGCTGTGTGCGGGCGCGCTGCGAGGTGGTGCAAACCCTTCTATCCGACCACCTGCCGGTGGCGGTGGAGTTCGACTTCTGAACGCGCGGGCGGGGCGAAGTTTGTGGTGACTTCGGCGGCGATTTCCCGCCAACGTTATGCGGATGTCCCGTCTCCAAGCTGTCTTCGAACGGACCCGCGCCGAGAACCGTGCCGCCTTTGTGGCCTACGTCTGCGCGGGGGATCCCGACTTCGAGACTTCGGTGGAGGTTTGCCGGCAGCTGCTTGCTCGTGGGGTGGATATCCTCGAGCTAGGCGTGCCGTTTTCCGATCCTCTGGCGGACGGCCTGACCAACCAGTTGGCAGCCCAGCGCGCACTGGAGGGTGGCATGACCGCTGCTCGGGTCTTCGAGCTGGTGCGCCGGATCCGGGAGTTCAGCTCCGCCCCGGTGGTCTTCTATACCTACTACAATCTCGTGTTCGCGAACGGCGTCGACGCCTACTTCCGGGCGGCGCGGGCCGCCGGGGTAGACGCCATCCTTACTCTGGACCTGCCCCCGGAGGAGGCGGGCGAGGTGGTGGCGGCGGGGCAGTCCCACGGCGTCGAGACCGTCTTCATCATCGCCCCGACTACGCCGGATGAGCGCATCGCGCGTATTGCGTCCGTTACCACTGGCTTCCTCTATTATGTGTCGCGCGAAGGCGTGACCGGGGTGCGGGACCAGGTGGCGGGCAACATTCCCGCGGCCGTAGCCCGGATCCGGGCGCGAACGAACCGGCCGACCGTGGTGGGTTTTGGCATCGGGACCCGAGCCCAGGTGGCAGAGGTGGCGGCCCATGCCGATGGCGTGGTCGTGGGCAGCGCGCTCGTGAATTGCATCAAAGAGAATCTCGGGGACCGGGCGCGCTTGCCGGTCGCGGTGGGCGATCGGGTGGCGGATCTGGCGGCGGGTGTTCGTCGGGGCTGAGGCGCGGGGTCCTCGGGCGCTTGGCTCAGCGGTGAGCTCGCTCCGGCGGGCAAAGCACGCGCAGGCTTCCGGGTGCGACGGTGAAGCGCAGCTTGGTTCCGGCCGCGTGCACCTCGCCGTCCGTCTGCAGCGGGTCGTTTCCGGGTCGTTCAATGAGGAATTCCGTTCCCTGCAGGCAGAGTACGCCGGGCGCGCGGTCGATCCGGCCCGTGAGTAGCCGCCACGTGAGTCCGAGGAAGTTGCCGAGGCGTAAAGGGGGGAGGGCGCATAGGTCCAGCAGCCCGTCGTCCGTCCGGGCGCGCGGCGCGATGCGGGCTCCGCCGCCGTACTGGGAGGCGTTGGCGACGGCGAGCGTAAGGACGGGCAACGCCCAAGTTTTTCCCGCGGCGTGGATTCGGACTGGCTGGGCCTGGGCCGCCTGGAGGGAGCGGAGGAAGATCAGGGCGTAGGCGGGGAGTCCGCGGTCGCGGGCCCGGTTAAAGCGTTCCGCCAGCAGCGCCTCGAAGCCGAAGCCGGCCACCGTGAAAAAGGGGTGCCCGTCGGCAAGGCCGGCGTCGAGAGGACGGGTATGACCGGCGGCGAGGATGGCCAGCGCGTGGGACCAGGAGCCGTGGAGTCCGAGGTGGCGCGCCAGGCCGTTGCCGGATCCGGCGGGCAGAATGCCGAGCGTGGTGGCGGTGCCAGCGAGGGCGCCGGCGACCTCGTTTACTGTGCCGTCCCCGCCCACCGCGACCACCGTGGCGCAGCCGTCGCGCACAGCCGCGGCCGCCAGCCCACGGGCGTGCCCGGGATGCTCCGTCAGCTGCAGTTCCGCGCCGAGGCTGCGGACAAGGCGCGTTAGCTCGGATAGGCGCGACGCGGTGTGGCCGGAGCGGGGATTGGCGATGAAGCAAGTCTTCAGGGCGGGCTTAGCCTTTGACGATCTAGGCGCCGCTTGCCACCGATAAAGAGCCGTGCCCGCGCCTCCCGTGCTCCACCTCCTCACCGGGCCCACCGCGGT
>SYDD01000134.1 GCA_005786775.1 Opitutaceae bacterium | reverse complement strand
GGGACGCCGTCTAGATAGTAATCTACCCGGCTTACGATGCTCCCGGCGATCGTAGCCGTCGCGCGCAGAAACAACTGCGAACCCTGCGGCAGGGTCGCGCCGTTGACCGGGGAAAGCAGGCTCACCGCAGTCCCACTCGCGCTCGATACGGCAACGGTCGCCGCAGGAGCGAGGGCAGTGACCCCAGCCGAATCCGTAACTTGGGCGGACAGCGTATTGTTGCCGAGCACGGCCGGGGTCCAGACTACGCTAAAGGGGGGCGCGGCGATCGGCGCACCCAGCGGCGCGCCGTTCAGGAGAAACTGCACCTGCGTTACCGTGGCGCCCGTGCTGCCGGAGGCGGTCGCCGTGAGCGTAGCGGCAGTACCGATGGTGGCGGCGGTCGGAGCCGAAACGGTGACCGTCGGTAACGACGCAACGGCACTGACCGACACGGAGGTCGATTGTCCGATGTTGCCGCGGTCGTCCACCGCCTGCGCGACGAGGGAATAGCTCTTGGCCACCGTGGGCGTCCAAGTAACCGAGTAAGGTGCGGTGAGATCAGTGCCGACCGGCTCACCATCGGCGAAGAAGGTGACGCCGCCGCCAGCCGAACTCGGGATATATCCATCCGCATCGGTCGCAGAGGCCGTTAGTGTTACGGCGGTGCTGGTGGCGAGGAATGATCCGGCGGCTGGGGCGGTGAGGGTGACCGTGGGCGGAACGCCGACCGCAGACACGACGTTGAAGGCGGCCGCGGGCGAATCAAAGACCGCCGCTCCACCACCCGTGTTGGCGGTCGCACGGGCGGTCAAGGTGTGGGCCCCCGGGGCTAGACCGCTCACCAGATAGGAGGCGTTGAAGGGCGGCTGCGTCGCGGTGGCGAGGATCGCCTCGCTGGCCGTGCCGGCGTCCACGACAAAGTCCACACGCTGCACCACGCCGTCCGATAAGGCGGCGGTAGAGCGCAGGAAAACTCGCGAGCCTAGCACCAGCGAACCGTTGGCCGCCGGCGCGAGAACCTGAGCGGAGCGGGCGGCGGCAAGGGTGACGACGCTGGAGGCGGTCGCGTTGTTCACCGAGGCAGCCGCACCCGTGGTGTTAGCGGAGGTGTCGGTGACGGTCGCGGAAATCGTGTAGGTGCCGGCCACGCTCGGGAACCAGGGCACGGTGAAGGGTGAGGAACCCGTCGCGGTGCCGATGTTGGTCCCGTTGACGGAGACGACCACCGAGACGATGGAGGCGCTGGCGGTGGGCGTGGCATTCACGCTGATCACGAGCCCGGCCGGGGTGCTGACCACGCCGGCGGGGGACCCCGTGGCGGGGAACGCGCCGGGCGTGAAGGAGATCGTCGGCGTGCCGAGCGCACCGGGAACGGCGGCCAGGCCAGCGAGGGCGGCCAGCACCGACGAGACGCGGCGAAAGGAGGGAGGCATGGCGGGCGGCGGGGCGGGTTACTTCGCGCTGCTGCGGGTGCGCGGCTCGGCGCTGGCCGGGGTGACGATCGTCGGATTCTGGAAGAGCGAGTTCGCGGGCGTGCTCTTGAGGTTCTGCTTCTTGGGCGAACCGCCCGGGCTGACCAGATTGGCCGTCACGAAGATGAGCAGGTTGCGCTTCTGGGCGCTCTCGCCCTTCGACCGGAAGAGCCGGCCGACCAGCGGGAGGTCCCCGAAGAACGGGATCTTGTCGTTGACCTTTTTCACCTCCTCGCGGGTCAGGCCGCCCATCACGAGCGTCGCCCCGTCCCAGATCGTCACCTTGGTCGAGATGTCGCGCACGGAGAAGATCGGCTGGTAGAAACCGGGCGGGACCGTGACGGTGGTGGTGCCGGAAATGGCCACGCTGGGGCCGCCGTACTCCACGAAGCCCTCAAATTCGGTGACGCGGGGATTAAGGTCGAGACTGATGCTGTAATCATCCTCCTCGACGGTCGGCGTGACCTTCAGTTCCACGCCGACGTTGCGCGCGGTGAATTCCTGCGGTGTACCGGCGGTGATCGTAACGCCGGCCGCGCCGCCGGCGACCGCACCCGTACCAACTTGGCTCTGGATTTCACCGTAGCTCTGCGGGTAACGCAGCTCTTGTGCGACCGTGATGTTGGCCGGGTTGCCTGAGAGCACCGTCAGCTTGGGCGAGCTGAGCAGATCCGTACCCTGCTTCTGCGAAAGGGCGCGGACCGCCGCGCTCACATCAAACTCCCCCACGAAGCCCACGATGTTGGCGAGAGCGTTGGCCGTCGCCGCCAACTGTACGCTGCCGGGGACGCCGGTCGGCGAAACTGGAACCCGCAGCTGACCTTGGGTCTGATTCGGATCTGTTTCCGACAGAGAGATCGCGGGATCCTTGATGACGAGCGCGTTGGCGTTCGAGGTGCTTGGGAAGGCGCCGACTAGCGGACGGGTGACCCCGGCGCTGGTGTAGGTCTCCTGCGGGTCGAAGATCTGGCGACCGTTCACGTCGAGCACGGGCGCACCCGTGGAGGGGTTGACCCGGGCGATACCGCGGCGATTGAGGTTCCAGGTTACGCCGAGCTCCTCGAGCGCGCCCTCCTGCACCTCCATGAACTTGGCCTCGATCTCGACCTGGCGTACGTCGTTGTAGCGCGCGAGGATGTTGCGGATGCGCTCGTTGTTGCGCGCGGTCTGGGTGACGAGGATCGCCGAGCCGTCATAGGCAAGCGAGCTGCCCTCGACCGTGAAGCTGACGCCGGCCTGCTGCAAGAAGGCCTTCATGGCCGCGGCCTCGCCGCCGGGCGCCGCGGACTCGGCCTCGCCCGCCGCCCCACCCTCGCGAGACGCGGTGGCGGAGGCCGCACTGGTGATGCCGGTCATCCGGAGCACGGTGGCGCGGGTGACCGGGAAAAACTGGGTCTCGAGCGTCGTCGTCTCGCCACCCGGGCGGACTACCACGGCGTCGGCCTGCACCTCATACTGATACCCGACAGCCTCCGTGACGAAGTCGAGGACGCGCTTCAGGGTGGCGTTGCGTAGGGTGAGCGTGACGAGCGGGTTCTTGTTGCTGGTGTCGATCAGGACTACGTTGACGCCCTTGGTCCCCGGGGCGCCGGAATTATCGAACTCCTCGGAGATCGCGCTCAGAGCAGCGACCACATCGCCGATCGGCGCCCGCGTCCAGCTGACTGCGGGCAAGGTGATCTGGGACAACTTCTGGGCGAGTGGTCCGACCGCGGCAGCACGATCGGCCTCGCGGGGGCGCTCCTGGTAAATCCCGGGACGCTGCCAGCTCTTGGCGACTTCCTCGAGCAGCTGGGCGCGGGTCTTCTCGCGGTTCAGCGCACCCATTTCGGTCTTCTCCTCGGCGATACGGAGGAGAAAACCCTTCGCGACCGTGTTGTCGGGCTCCTGCGCCTCGATGCCGCGGAAGGTCTCCTGCGCCCCGTCGAGGTCGCCCGCGACGTATTGGGCGCGACCCTTGGCGATCAGCTGCGCGGTGGCGGCACGGTCGGAGATGAAAGCGGGATCGACCCCGGCGGCCAGCGGGCGCGTCTCGGCGCGGGCGATCTGGCGCTCGATCCCGGCGGCACGGGCGTTCGGGCTGGCCAGCTGGTCGTGCGCAATCATCGCGGCGCGGGCCCCGGCGATGTCCCCGCCGCGGACCAGGGCCTGGGCCCGGTCGAGGAGCGCGGACGCCTTCTCGGCCCGCAGGTCGCCGGCAACCTTCTGGGTGACCGGGTTGGCCGGGAGGGCCGCGAGCGCGGCATCCACGGTGGTGATGGCCTCCTCGTAGCGACCACCCCGGGCCTGAGTGCGGGCGGTGGAAAGCTGGGTCTGGGCGGTGGCGACGAGTCCCTCGAGCCGGACGGTCTCAGCGCGGGCGAGGGCCTCCGCCTCCTGCTCCGGGCTGGGGGCGGAAGGGGCCGGCGGCTGGGCCGGGTCCGGGATGCGCACCTCGACCATCGCGGGAGCCGGACGGGCGGGCGCCGCCGCAACGGCGGCGGCCGCGGGCCGGGCGCGAGCCTGCGCCTCGACCTCGGCGCGGAGACGCTGCACCGCGCGATCGTCCGGGCTGAGCGCCGCCAGCCGCGTGAGTGCCTCTTGGGCGGCCGCCAGATCTCCCGCGTCACGCGCGCGCAGCGCCTCGGCCATCAGGCGGATCTTGGTGTCCGTGGGGGTTTGCGCCCGGAGGTCGCGCGCGACAGGGGCCGAGCAGCAGAGGGCGGCGGCCAGCGCGACGAACAGGGACACGGGGACGGGGCGGGTATTCATTGCAAAGGAAAGGGTCGGCGGGGTACGGGTCAGGAAGTAGGCGCGGGGGTCCCCTCCTCGGGGCCCTCGGGTTCGCGCGGCAGCAGAATGCGGCGATCGGGTTGGGACAGGCTCGCAGCCTCCTTGAGGACCTCGACCGAGGGCGGCATCGCCTCGATCTTTTCGATCCGGTAGGTCGCCTCACCCAGCCTAAAGGAGTCGCCAGTGCGGACTTCACGGGTGGCGGACTGCCCGGGCGCCGCCACGAAGGCGAACAGGGTGCCCGTGAAGACGCGCTCGCGGTGCGTCAGCGTCACCTCGCGCCCGGCCTGCTCGTCGCGCACCACCGCCGAGGCCACGCGCTGGCGGGTGGTCATGCTCTCGGCGACGGCCACGGGCTGGGTTCCGACGTCGAGGCTCCGGATGGTGAGACCAAGGGTCGGCAGCCGGCGACCGGCGGCGGCGAGAAACACCTCCCCGGTCCGCATGTTCTGGAACGTGCCCCGCCAGTTGCCGGCGGCGCCGACGTAGCCGATCAGCTGCAACCGGAACGGTTCCGGTCGCACCGCGACCAGTTCGAGGCCAAATGGCTCCGCGGCGTCGCCCTCGACGAGGCTGGCGGGCGGCTTGACCGAGAACTGCCGCGACCGGCTATTGTAGTAAATTTCGGGCGGCGAGAACGCGTCGTAGACCCACTCCCGACCGCGGCTCTGAGGGGCCGGGGCGGACCACGCTTCCACCTTGACGGGGGGTGCCGCGACGGCCTTCGCCGCGTAGGGCTCCTCGTTCAACTGTACCGCCGGTAACGGGACCGCAACTGCTCGCTCCTGGCGCAGGACGAGCGTGCCAAAGCTGGCGGCAGAGCCGGCTACGACCAGCAGGGCGAGTCCGAGGTAGATCTTTTCGCTAGGGAGGGCGGCCATGCGGGCGGGGTACCGGTTCAGGGGTTGGTCGCCTCCGCGCCGCCCTCGGCAGGCGGCGCGGCAAGGAGCTCGAGGTGTTCCACCGTAACGGTGAAACGGGAGGCTGATCGGGGCACCAGCGGGGTTTGCACGGGGCCCTTGGCCGCAGCTAGGGTCACCTCGCGGGTCGCTGGCGCCACGATGGGAGGTGCAACCACCGGCGCGGGGGCATCCACCGCGGCATCCTCAGCGCTCACCGGTTCCACTTCGATCTCACGAACCACAAACGGGAGTTCGAACGCGGCGAGGCGGTTGAGGAACTGACGGAGGGCGGCAGTCTCGCCCTGAAAGGTCAGACGGAAGGCGCTGGTCTCCACAAAACCGGGGACCCGCGCGCTGCCCCGGGGGTCCAGCGCGAAAAAGTCAGGACCATCGCCGCCCTCCGGGGCCGGCGGGGGCTGGCCGTTGGCGATCGCCTGGGCCTCGGCCTCTCGCTCAGCCTTGGTGCGCGGGCGCTCCCTCCGGACCGCGACGATCGCCTCCGGACGGGCATCCAGCAGGAGATTCATCAGGTGCTCGGCCAGTTGGCGTTGCCGGAAGACCGGCTCGATGCGGTCGGTCTCGGGACCCTCGTTGGCGTACTGCGCGAAGCCGGCCCGGGCCGCCTCGGGCCGCAGCTGCACCCCGGCCTTGGCAGCCGCCTCCTTCACTCGCTCCACGTAGGTCGCGAGATCAAAGAAGGCGTCCGTTCGCGCGGCCGGCACCTTGGCCGCGCGCAGCTTCTCGGTCGCGGCTGGCTGGCCGGAAAGTTCCGCTTTCATCGACGCCAATGCGCCCTGCGCGCGGGCGAGATCAGCCTCGATCGCGGCCGCCACCTCGCGGGTGGGTGCAGGATTCAACTGTCCCACTCCCTCGAGCTCCGCTCGGCGCTGCTGCAGCCGAGTCGACTCCGTCCGGGCGGCCATCCATCGCTCCACGCCCAACGCGATCTCGCCCGCGGCGACCAGCCCGCAGAGCGTGAGGCCGATCGCGAATCCTGGATAGTGACGGTACCAGTTCATCGGG
>SYDD01000133.1 GCA_005786775.1 Opitutaceae bacterium | reverse complement strand
GTAGCGCCGGGACGCGCCGGACGCGGTCCACGACAAAGGCGAGGCGCTCCTGCGGGTCCTCGAAGGCTGCGAGGTCCGCCGCGAGCCGCGTCAGGGTATCACCGGGGGTCATCGCCCCGAGCGTGCCCGCCGCGGCCGGCCCGGCAAGCCGGGTCAGTTGTAGAACATCGCCTCGTTCGTCTGGAACAGGGCGTGCGCGAGCTTGGCCCAGGCATCGAGCGGCAGGCGGTTCTCAAAGGTGCCACCGATCTGGGTATTGAAGCGGCCCTGCTGCTTGGGCGCCACCTTGGGGGCGGCCTTCTTCGCCTTGGCCGCATCCTTGGCGCTCAGCTTGGGAGCGGGCTGGTCGGCGGTCAGTTTGACCTGCGAACCGCCCGGGTTGGCCGCCACATACTTGAGGCCCAGATCGACCTCCTGGCGGCTCGGCCAGCGCTGGAAGATGGCCAGATAGAGCAGCGTCACCCGGTCCTCATCCGACTTGAGTTCGGCGAAGGCGGGGCGGTCGACCAGCTTGCGCGCGGTCTCGATGACCATCGGACTGTTCATCAGGAACAGGGCCTGTTGCGGCACGAGGGTCTCGTGGCGGCGGCCCGTGGCGACGTCCGGGCTCGGGAAGTCGAACTGGGTGAGCAGCTCCGGGGGATTGGTACGGTCGATGATCGTATAGACGGCGCGCCGCTTGGCGAAGCCCTCGCTGCTGATGGCCACCGGCTTGCCGCCGTAGGTGCGGTCGAGCTCCCCGGCGATCGCTAGCAGGGCATCGTGGAGCTCCTCAAAGTCCATCCGGCGGAGATTGTAGCGCCAGAGCAGTTGGTTGTTCGGATCCTTCTCCGCGTAGGCGGGATTGGTCTGGGTGCTCTGCTGGTAGGCGGCGCTCAGGACGATTTGCCGGTGGAGCTTCTTCAGCGACCAACCCTCCTCCACGAAGGTCGCGGCCAGCCAGTCGAGCAACTCGGGGTGGGTGGGCGGCGCGGACATATTGCCGAGGTCGTCGGGCGTCGGCACGAAGCCCTGGCCCCAGTGCTGCTGCCACATCCGGTTGACGATCACGCGGGCGGTCAGGGGGTTCTTGGGATCGGCGATGGCCATCGCGAGCTGCCAGCGGCCGGAGCCTTCCTTCCACTCGGGCCGCTTCTTCGGGTCGGGGGAAAGGATCTCGAGGAAGCGCCGCGGGACAATCTCGCCCCGGTTCTGGAGCTCGCCGCGCAGCAGCACGGGATAGTCGCGCGGCTTGGGCACATCCACGAGGATATTGGCGCGGGCGGGCGCACCGGGATGCTTGGTCTCCAGTTCGGCGATATCGCGGTGGAGCTCGCGCTCCATCCGCTGCAGGCGCTGGCGCAGGCCGGGATCAACCTTCGTGGCGGGAGTCTTGCCCTTGGCCTTGGCGGCCGTGGCCCGGCGCAGCTCGGCCTGTTCCTCCTTCAGTTCGGCGGCCCGCTTGTCCAGCGCGGCCGTCTTCTCAAGATAGTCCAGATAGTCGTCCGTCTTGGGCACGGTCGCGGCGATCGGCGGCAGCACCTCGGGCACGGAGGTGTTCGCGAACACGCCATACAGCGAATAGTAGTCCTTGATGGAGACCGGATCGAACTTGTGGTCGTGACAGCGGGCGCAGGTGACGGTCAGGCCGAGGAAGGCCTTGGTCGTCACGTCGATCTGGTCGCCGATGATGTCGTCCTTCCGGCCATTGAACTGGTTGCCGAGAGTGAGGAACCCGAGCGCCGGGAGCATCGCGCGATTGGCGGGGGGCTCCACGCCCTGGTCCTTGGCGCGCTTCTCGATACCCGCCTGCAGGCGGTCGCCGGCCAGCTGGGCGATGATGAACTGGTTGTAGGGCAGGTCCGCGTTGAAGGCGTTGATCACCCAGTCGCGGTAAGTCCAGGCGTGGGCGAAGCGGTTGTCCTCCTGGCGCGGGGCGTCGCCCTTGGTGTCCGAGTAACGGGCCACATCGAGCCAGTAGCGCGCCCAGTGTTCGCCGTATTGGGGGCTGCCCAGCAGGCGATCGACAAGCTTCTCCACCGCGTCCGGGGATGGGTCGGCCACGAACTTCTGCACTTCCGCCGGGTGGGGCGGCAGGCCGATCAGGTCAAAATACAGGCGACGGATCAGGTTCGCGCGCTCCGCCGGTGGGTTGGGGCGCATCCCGTTGGCCTCGAGCTTGGCGAGGACAAAGCGGTCGATCGGCGAGCGGGCCCAGACCGCGTCCTGCACGTCGGGCAGGGCGGGCTTCCGGACCGGCTGGTACGCCCAGTGGTTGCGCCCGGTGCCCGCGTAGGTGCCGCCGGGAGCGCCGGCGGGCTTCACCCGCGGATCCGGCGCGCCGCGCCGCACCCATTGGGTCAGGGCCGCGATCTCGTCGTCGGAGAGCTTCTCGCCCTTGGGCGGCATCTGCAGGTCCGGATCGGCGTAGCGGATGGCCTGGATCAGCAGCGACTCGTCCGGCTTGCCCGCCACGAGCGCGGGACCGGTGTTGCCGCCGGCCAGGGTGGCCTCGCGGGTGTCGAGCAACAGCCCGCCGCGGACCCGGTCGGCCTTCGCGCTGTGGCACGAGTAGCACTTGTTCGCGAGGATGGGGCGGACCTTGGCCTCGAAGAACTGCAGGTCCGCCGGCGCGAGGGCGGGCGTGGCCAGCGAGGGCAGCGCGTGCGCCGCTCCGGTCAACAGGCCCAGCAGCGGGAGGAGACGGAGGGCGGTGCGCATCGGTTCAGGTGAGGATGTTGCGGACCACGTTGCCGGCGACGTCCGTCAGGCGGAAATCGCGGCCGTTGAAGCGGTAGGTGAGCTTCTCGTGGTTCAGGCCCAGACAGTGGAGGATGGTCGCGTGCAGGTCGTGGGGGTGGACCTTGTCCTGGATCGCGGCGGAGCCGAACTCGTCGGTCGCGCCGTGGACGGTGCCGCCCTTGACGCCGCCGCCGGCCATCACGACCGAGAACGCCTTGGCGTTATGGTCGCGGCCGGGGCTGTCGTAGCCGTTGCGGTCGCGGGTGGACTTGCGGCCGAATTCCCCGCCCCAGACGACGAGGGTGGAATCGAGCAGTCCCCGCTGCTTGAGGTCGCCCAGCAAGGCGGCGAGGGGCTGGTCGATTTCGCGGGCCTTGTTGCCGAGGCGGGTCTCCAGTTGCTGGTGATGGTCCCAGCCGGTGTGCCAGACTTGGACCATCCGCACGCCGCGTTCGACGAGGCGGCGGGCAATCAAGAGCTGCTTACCCTGCTCGGTGGTGCCGTAGGCGGCGCGGATGGCCTCGGGCTCCTTGTTGATGTCGAAGGCGTCGAGCGACTCCGCCTGCATCCGGAAGGCGACCTCGTAGCTCTCGAGCCGGGTCTCCAGGGCGGCGTCGCGCTGCAGGTTGCGGGCGTGGACCTCGTTGAGCTGATGGATGAGGTCCAGCTGGCGCCGCTGTTCCTGCGCGTTCACGTAGGTGTTGCGGATATTCTGGATCATCTGCGGCACCGACGGGGCCTGCGTGTTGATGCTGGTGCCCTGGTAGACGCCGGGGAGGAAGGCGGCCTGGTAATTGGTGGCGCCGCCCGGGGGCTGGCCGCCGCCGCGCAGGGCGATGAAACCGGGGAGGTTCTGGTTCTCCGTGCCGAGACCGTAGACCAGCCAGGAGCCGAGGCTGGGCTTGGCGATGCGGAGCGAGCCGGTGTTCATAAACACCGTGGCCACCTCGTGGGCGGGAATGTCGGTCCACATCGAACGGATGACCGCGAGGTCGTCCGCGTAGGCGGCGGTCTTGGCGAAGGCGCTGCTGACCTCGAGCCCGCTCTGGCCGTACTTCTGGAACGTGAAGGGCGAGCCGAGGGCGATCTCGTTGCCGATGATCGTCTTGCCGTCCATCTGCTTGAGGGTCGGCTTGGGGTCCCAGGTGTCGATGTGGGACGGCGCGCCCTGGGCGAAGATGTGGATGACGGCCTTGGCCTTGCCGGCGAAGTGCGGCGCCTTCGGGGCGAGGGGGCCGACCGCGCCCTTGACGGGGCCCGCGACGAGGTCCTGCGGGCTGAGCAGGTGGGCGAGGGAGAGCCCGCCCATCCCCATTCCGACGCGGTTGAGGAATTGCCGCCGGGTGAGGAAATAGTCCGCGAGGTCGGTCGAGACGCCGCAGCAGGGGTGGTCCGGGTGAGTCAGCTG
>SYDD01000132.1 GCA_005786775.1 Opitutaceae bacterium | reverse complement strand
TGGTCACCTCGCTGTGGCGACGGTTCGCGCGGGGCGAGCACAGCTCGGTCCACGAGGGCGGGGCGGATTACGCGGCGTGCGCGCCGTGGCCCGTGGACGACGCCTCCCGCCGCCTGCGCCACGAGAGCGCGGTGGGCCACGTCACGGGCGGGGCCCGCTATGTCGACGATCTCGCGCGGCCGCCGGCGTGGCCGCGGTGCTGCTGGCCGAGGACGTCCCCGGCCAAAACAACACCGGGCCGGTCCGGCACGACGAGCCGCTGCTCGCGGCCGACGAGGTGTGCTTTCACGGCCAGGTCGTGGCGGCGGTCATCGGGGAGACGGCGGCCGCCTGCCGGGCCGGCGCCGCGCTGGTCGAGGTCGAGTATGAGCCGCTGCCGCCGGTCGTCGGCCTGCGGGCCGCGCTTGCCGCTGGCAGTTTCCACACCGAGCCCTTCCGGCTGCGGTGCGGCGACTGCGGCGCGGCGCTGGCGGCCGCCCCCCTCCGCTTCGCGGGGGAGTTCGAGCTCGGTGGCCAGGAGCACTTCTACCTGGAGACGCAGGCGGCCTGGGCGGAGCCGGAGGAGGATGGCGCCGTCACGATCCGCTCCTCCACCCAGCATCCGTCCGAGGTGCAGGCGATCGTGGCCGAGGTGCTTGGCGTGGCGCGCCATCAGGTCGTGGTGCACGTCCCGCGGATGGGCGGCGGATTCGGCGGCAAGGAGTCACAGGCCAGCGCCTGCGCGGCCCTCGTGGCGCTGGCCGCGCGGAAGACCGGCCGGGGGGTCAGGCTGCAGCTGGACCGGGATGTCGACCTCCGGTTGACCGGCAAGCGGCACCCCTTCCTCGCCCGGTTCGAGGTCGGCCACGACGCCGAGGGCCGCATCGCGGCCGCCAAAGTCGATCTGGTGTCGGACGGTGGCTGGTCCCTCGACCTGTCGACCGCCATCTGCGACCGCGCGCTGTTCCACCTCGACAACGCCTATTACCTGCCGGCGGTGGAATTCTCCGGCCGGGTGGCGCGGACCAACACCACTTCGCACACCGCTTTCCGCGGCTTCGGCGGCCCGCAGGGGATGCTGGTCATCGAGGAGATCATCGACCGCGTCGCCCGCCGCACCGGGCTCGCCCCGGAGGTCGTGCGCGCCCGCAACCTTTACCACGGCTCCGGCGAGACCAACCGCACCCATCACGGGCAGGACATCGGCGACAACCGACTCGGCGAGATGTGGCGTTCGGCGCTGGCGGGGTCGGGGTTCGCGGAGCGGCGTGCCGCCGTGGACGCCTGGAACCGCGCCCATCCGCACGTGAAGCGCGGCCTCGCCGTCACGCCGGTCAAGTTCGGGATCAGCTTCACGCTCACCCACTACAACCAGGCCGGCGCCCTCGTGCACCTCTTCCAGGACGGCTCCGTGCAGGTGAACCACGGCGGGACCGAGATGGGGCAGGGACTCCACACCAAGATCCTGGGGGTCGCGATGCGGGAACTCGGCTTGCCGGCCGAGGCTTTCCGGCTGATGCCGACCGCCACGGACAAGGTGCCGAACACCTCCGCGACCGCCGCCTCCAGCGGATCCGATCTCAATGGCGCCGCGGTGGCGGCGGCCTGCGCGGAGCTCCGGCGCCGGCTGGCCCCGGTCGCGGCCCGCCTGCTGTCGGCGGAAGGCGTGGAAACGACGCCCGAGGAGGTCTGCTTCGCGCGGGGCGGCGTCCACGCGCGCGGCCGGCCGGCGCCGCTCGTGCCTTTTCCGCGGGTCTGCCAGCGGGCCTACGTGGAGCGGATCAGCCTGTCGGCCACGGGTTATCACCGGACCGGGGACATCCACTGGGATCGCGCGCGCGGGGCGGGCCGGCCGTTCAAGTATTTCGCCGGGGGCGTGGCCGTGAGCGAGGTGGAGGTCGACGGCTTCACCGGGATGCACCGGGTCCGGCGGGTGGACATCCTGCACGACGTCGGCGACTCCCTGAATCCGGGCATCGACCGCGGGCAGATCGAGGGCGGTTTCGTCTAGGGCATGGGGTGGCTGACGAGCGAGGAGCTCAAATGGGACGCCCAGGGCCGCCTCCTCACGCACAGCGCGAGCACCTACCAGATTCCGGCGATCAGCGACGCGCCCGAGGACTTCCGGGTCTCCCTCCTGGCCCGCGGGCCCAACGCCGAGGTGATTTACGGGAGCAAGGCCGTCGGGGAGCCCCCGCTGATGCTGGCCATATCCGTGCGGGAGGCGTTGCGCGATGCGGTGGCCGCCTTCGGACCGCCCGGGGGGGAAGTGCGGCTGGCCTCGCCGGCGACGGGCGAGGCGATCTCGGGCGCAATCCGCGTCCGCTTGGCGGCGGGCGCCTAGGACCGCCGCGGGGCGCGGCGCGCCGGACGATCGCGTTCCGTGAGCAACTGGGCGGCGATGCTCAGCGCGATCTCGTGCGGCTGGTTGGAGCCGAAATCGAGCCCGACCGGGCAGTGGAACGCGTGCGTCCTGGCCGCCGGGAGCCCGCCGGCCGTGAGTTCCCGGCGCAGGACCGCCGCCTTGGCCGCGCTCCCGATCACGCCGACAAAGGGGAAGTCGCGCTCCCCGAGGGCCCGTTGCAGGACCGGGCGGTCGCTGGCGTGCCCCCGCGTGAGGCAGAGGACGAACGCGTGGTCCGGGATCTCGGGCACGAGGTCCGCGGGTTCATCGCGCCGCAGGTAGCGGGCGTTCGCGGCGCGCGGCAGGCGGTCCAGCCATTCCTGGCGCGGATCGACGACGATCAGCTGGCAGTCCAGCGGTGCCAGCACCGGCACGAGGGCCTGCACGACGTGGCCGGCCCCGAAGATCCAGATCGGCCAGCGGTCCGCGCCGCCGGCCCCCCCGCGGGCCTCGAAGTAGAGCTTCAC
>SYDD01000131.1 GCA_005786775.1 Opitutaceae bacterium | reverse complement strand
GCCCCGGCGCGGGCGAAGGCCTCGAGGTAACGGTCCGGCTCGGCGAGCCTCAGGTGGGTGTCGAAGAAGAGCCGGCACCCGGCGCGGCGGAGGGCGGAGAGTGTCTCCGGGCCGAAAGTCAGGTTCGGGACGAAGGCGCCGTCCATCAGGTCGAGGTGAAGCCCGGGCGCGCCGGCGGTGGCGGCGGCGGCGGCGCTGGCGGCGAGGTGGGCGTGGTCGCCCGCGAGCAGGGAGGGGGCGAGGAGCGCGGCGTGCACGGCGGGAGGGGAGCCCGCGGGGGCGCGGCGGGCAAGGCAGAACCCGGCGCCGAACGGCCTTGGCGCCGCCGCCTCCCCCGTGCTAGCTCGGGTCTATGAACCCCCATCCCCTCCGTCTGATCCTTGCCGGGTTGGCGGCCCCCGCGCTCGCGTTCGCCGCCGCGCCTGGCTCCGCGTGGCACGTGTTCCTTGGCACCGGTGGCCCCGGCGCGAAGGGCATCTACCGCGCCACCTTCGACACCGCGACCGGCAAGCTCGGCCCCGCGGAACTGGCGGCCGAGGCCGGTAACACCGGTTTCCTCGCGGTGCACCCGGACGGGGACAAGCTTTACGCCACCGCGACTCTCGGAGGCGCGCCCGGCGCCGCCGCCTACCGCATCGGCTCCGGCGGCGCGCTGACGCTGATCAATGCCGCGCCCACGGGTGATGGCGGCGCGGCGCACATCGCGGTGCACCCTTCCGGCCGCTTCGCCGCCACGGCCCAGTACGGCGCGGGCTCGGTCGCCGTCTTCCCGCTCGGTGAGGGCGGGCGCCTCGGTGCAGCCGTCCTACACCGCCACACCGGCGGCTCGCGGGTGGTCGACCGCCGGCAGGACAGCCCGCACCCGCACTACGTCGGCTGGTCGCCGGACGGCCGGTTCGCGCTGGTGCCCGACCTCGGGTTGGACGCGATCGTGATCTACCGCGTGCTGCCGGCCGCGCCCTACCTCGAACGCCACGGGCTCGCCGCGGGGCCGGCGGGAGGCGGGCCACGCCACCTGAAGTTCTCCCCGGACGGCCGTTTCATTTACCTCCTCAACGAGCTGAGCCTGGCGTTGAGCACGTTCGCGTGGGACGCGGCCGCCGGCACGGCGCGCCTGCTCGGGACGGTGCCGTCGTTGAGCGAGGCGGCGAAGGCGGGCGAGGCCTTCAATTCCGGCGCGGAGATCGTCCTGCATCCCGACGGGCGCTTCGGGTACTTCTCGAATCGCGGCCACGACTCGGTTTCCGTCTACCGTCTGGATTCCGCGACGGGCGGGGCCGAGGTGATCCAGGTGCAGCCGGTGCGTGGTGCCTTCCCGCGCAACATCAACCTGGCTCCGGGCGGGGGCTGGCTGCTCGCGGCGGGGGCGGACTCGAACACCGTCGCGGTGCACCGGGTGGATACGGCGACGGGGCGTCTGACCTACCAGACCAAGGGGGTCATCCAGACGCCGGCCCCGATCTGCATCGTCTTCGCCCGGCCCTGAGCGCCCGCCGCGCGCGATGCAATTGCGGCTCCAGCGGAGTTCCCTGATCGACCAGGTCTGCGCGGCCCTGCGGGAGGGGCTGCGGGCGGGGGCCTGGCCGGAGTGGCTGCCGGGGGAGCGCCGGTTGTGCGCGGAGCTGGGCGTCGGCCGCAACTCGCTGCGCGCGGGCCTGCGCCGTCTCGCGGCGGAAGGTGTGGTCGCGATCGTGCCGGGGCAGGGCACGCGTCGGCTCGCGCGGACGAGCGCGGCGGCCGTGGCGCCCGCCCGCGTGGTCACGCTGTTGTCGCCGGTGCGGCTGGAGCAGCTGCGGCCACAGCAGGGACTGTGGATCGACGCCTACCGGGGGATGCTGGCCGAGGCGGATTGCCGCCTGCGGTTCGTGGTGATGCCGCCGGCCCTGCGCACGGCGCCGGCGGCTGCGCTGCCGCGACTGCTGCGCCAGGAGTCCTCCGGCTGCTGGGTACTCGTGCGTTCCAGCGCGGCGGTGCAGGGCTGGTTCCAGCGGCAGGGCTTGCCGTGCGTGGTGGCCGGGTCCTGCCACGAGGGCGTGCGACTGCCTTCGGTGGACCTCGATTACCGCGCCCTGTGCCGGCACGCGGCGCTCGCGCTGCTGCGCGCGGGCCACCGCCGGATCGCGCTGCTTTCGCCGCGCGAGGGGGCGGCCGGCGACCTGCGCGGAGAGGAGGGTTTCCGCGAGGGTGCCCGGAGTTTCCCGGAGCAGGTTGAAGCCGCTGTGGTCCGGCACGGCCCCGGCCCCGCCGAACTCGCGCGCGTGCTCCGCCGCCTGTTCGCCGCCGCCCGACCTCCCACCGGCGTGCTGATCAGCGAGTCCTACGCGTACCTTACGGCCTGCAGCGTTCTGGCCCAGCTTGGCCGGCGGGTTGGTGCGGACGTGTCGCTGGTCTGCCGCGACGAGGACCGTTTCCTGTCGTACCTCGAGCCGGAGCCGGCGCGCTACGTGGCCGACCCGCTGCACTTCGCGCGGCGACTGGCCCGCCTGACCGGGGATCTGCTCGCGGGGCGTCCCCTCCCGGCGGAGCCGCGCCTGCTGCTGCCGCGGCTGGCGGGAGGAGCCTCCCTCGCGCCGCCGCCGCGCGGCTGAGCGCGCTTGCGCCCGCGCGGCCCCGCCGGTTGGCTGCGCGGCGTGGACAAGGACGGATCCCCAGCCTGCTGTGGCCCGGGCCGCGGCGCGAGCGCGGGTCCGGCGCCGGGCGTTTTCCGGCGCGTGCCCGGGGCCGCGGCCCCGGAAATGATGCTGATTCCCGGCGGGGTTTTCCGGATGGGCAACGAGGGCGATTACGGCTTCCCGGCCGACGGCGAGGGTCCGGTCCACGAGGTCGAGCTCCGCCCGTTCCTGATCGACGCGACGACGGTGACCAACGAGGCGTTCAACGCCTTCGTGAACGCGACCCGCTACCGCACCGAGGCGGAGCGCTTTGGCTGGAGCTTCGTCTTCGCCGGCCACCTCGCCCCGCGCGCGGCGGCGGCGCGGCCGCGCGTGCAGGGCTCCGAGTGGTGGGTGCGGATCGAGGGTGCCGACTGGCGGCATCCTGAGGGGCCGGGCTCCTCCGTGCGGGGCCGTTGGGATCACCCGGTGGTGCAGGTCTCCTGGCACGACGCCTGCGCCTACGCGGCGTGGGCGGGCAAGCGGCTGCCGACCGAGGCGGAATGGGAGCGGGCGGCGCGTGGCGGGCGCGAGGGCCACCGTTACCCGTGGGGCGATGAGTTGGAGCCCGAGGGGCGCCACCGGATGAACGTCTGGCAGGGCGAATTCCCGCGGCGGGACACCGGGGCGGACGGTCACCGGGGCACTGCGCCCGCGCGGGCTTACCGCGCCAACGGGTTCGGCCTCTACCAGATGACCGGCAACGTCTGGGAATGGTGCTGGGACTGGTTTGACCCCGGCTACTACCGCGTCTCGCCGCGGTTGGATCCGACCGGACCGGCGACCGGGGACCGTCGCGTGCAGCGCGGGGGCAGCCACCTGTGCCACGCGAGTTACTGCAACCGGTACCGCACCGACGCGCGCAACGGCACCGACCCTTCCGCCGCGGCCACCCACACCGGGTTCCGCTGCGCCCGGGACGTAGCGGCGTGAGGGAGGGGCGCCGGACCGGGGTCCTGCCCTGGCCGGTTGCGCTCAACGGCAGCTTCGGCTAGGTCCCGACCATGCCCCGCCCCGTGCTGCCGTCCCTGCTCCTGTTCCTCAGCCTGCTGGTTGCAGCGGGGACGGCGGCCCCAGCCTTGGCCCCGGAGCAGGCCGCGGCGCTGCGCGAGGTCTGGCGCCGGGGCATCTCCGAGGGGCAGGTTCCGGGTGGCGTGATGCTCGTGGTCCGGAATGGCGAGGTAGTGTTCCGCGAGGCCTTCGGCGTCGCGGACCTCGCGCGGGGCGACCCCTTCGCGGTCGATGCCCCGTGCCGAATCGCATCCGTCACGAAGCCCTTCACCGCCGCGCTGCTCGGCCTGCTGGTGGCGGAGGGCCGGCTCGGCTGGGACGATCCGCTCGACCGGCACCTGCCGGCGTTCCGCGGCGTCCGGGTGGCCGGCGGCGGGCCGGCCGCACGCGTCCCCCGCGTGCGCGAGTTGCTGGCGCACACCGCCGGCTTCGCGGGCCAGTCCGCGCGAGGCGAGGAACGCTGGCGGATCCGCACGGACGGGACCCTCGCCGATGCGGTAGAGGATCTCGCTCGTGCGGGCTTGGCCGCGGAGCCGGGCGCCCGGTATGCCTACTCCGGCCTCGGTTATCTGGCGGCGGGGCGCGTGGCGGAGGTCGTCGGGGGCGAGGAGTTCTCTGCGCTGCTCGCGCGCCGGTTGCTCGGGCCCCTCGGGATCCCAGCCGTCGCCTTCCCGGCGGGCCTCGCGCCGGAGCGCGGCGCCAGGCTGCCGACGTTCTATGACCGGAGCAGCGGGACGCTCGTGCCCGACCCGGGCGGTCCCGCCTTCGCGTTCCCCAATCCCGGCGGGGGGCTGGTGGCGACCGCCGACGAAGTGGCCGCGCTGTTGCGGCTGCACCTGGACGAGGGGCGCGTGGGTCCGCACGTCCTCCTGCCGGCCGCCATCCTGGCGGAACTGCAGACCGTGCAGCCGGGGACCGCGCGCGATGGCTATGCCCTCGGCTTCAATGTGGTCCGCGCCGGTCCGGACGGTCGCGGGGTGCGCCTGCGGCACAACGGCGCCGCGGGTACCCTCGCCCTGCTCGACCGCGAGCGGCGGATGCTGGTCGTCGCGCTCACCCAGGTACCGACGAAGCAGCGCCCTGCCTTCACCCGGAGCCTCGACGCCGCGATTGAGCGCCTGCTCGAGGCGCCCTGAGGTGCGTCGGTCCTGAATTGGAACCGGCGGGCTGGGATTCCGGTTCGACGGACCGCGGCGTCATGGTAGGGTTCAAGCCGCCCCGATGAAGTTCCCCATCCTTCTGGCCCTGGCCGTCGTGGCCGTCCCGGCCGCGGCGCAGCCGCGGCCCAACATCCTGCTCATCGTCTCCGAGGACAATGGCCCTGAGCTGGGCTGCTACGGGGATCCGCACGCGCGGACCCCGCGGCTCGACCGGCTGGCATCCGAGGGCGTCCGCTTTAACCGGGCCTTCGTGGCGCAGGCGGGCTGCAGTCAGTCGAGGGCGAGTTTCCTCACCGGGCTCTACCCGCACCAGCACGGGCAGATCGGCTTGGCGACGTGGGGCTACCGACTCTACCGCGAGGACACCCCGAACCTGCCGCGCCAGCTGAAGGCAGCGGGCTATCGGACCGGGATCCTCGGCAAGCTGCACGTCAACCCGGAGTCCGCGTTCCCCTTCGACTTCCGGGCGCTGCCGACGGCGAACTTTGCCCGCCGCAACCTCGGGGAGTACGCGCGCGCCGCGGAGGGCTTCTTCACCGCGGGCGCGGAACCGTTCTTCCTCAGCGTCAACTACCCGGAGGCGCACGATCCTTGGCTGCGTCAGGTCGACGGCCTGCCCGCGAATCCGCAGCAGGGCCGCGACGTGCGCGCGCTCCCGTACTTCGGCATCGACCCGCCGGGGATGCGGGAGATGGTCGCCGACTACTACAACTGCCTCAGCCGGCTGGACCATCTGGTGGGCGAGCTCCTCGACGCGCTTGAGCGCTCGGGGAAGGCGCGGGATACGCTGATAGTCTACCTCGGGGACCACGGGGCCGATTTCCTGCGGGGCAAGCGAACGTGCTACGAGGGTGGGTTGCGGATCCCGCTCCTCGTGCGCTGGCCCGGCCAAGCGCGCCCGCAGGTGCGGGACGAATTGGTCTCCACCGTTGACCTGCTGCCGACCCTGCTCGCGGCGGCCGGCGCCCCGCCGGTCCCGGGCGCGGCGGGCCGGGCGCTGCAACCCCTGCTCGCGGGCGGCCCCGCCCCGTGGCGGACGCACCTTTTCACCGAATGGCACACCCACGCGGCGGCGGCCAACTACCATCCCCAGCGCGCGGTGCGCGACGACCGGTACAAGCTGATCGAAAACCTCCTGCCGGGGGTCGTGAATCCCGACTACGCGGACACCATCCGCAAGCTGGAGGCCGACGCGGTCGAGCGCGGCGAGGATGGATTTCGCGGCGGGATCGCGCGGGCGGTCGAGGCGGCCGTGCCCGCCGTCCGCGCGGGTTACGCGGTGATGGAGCGTCCGCCCCGCCACGAGCTCTACGACTTGCGGGACGATCCGCACGAGTTTCGCAACCTCGCCGAATCGCCGGCGCACGCGGCGATCTTGGCCGACCTCGCGGGCCGGCTCGACGCGTGGCGGCGCGAGACCGGCGACCCGTTGCTCGACCCGGCGAACCTGCGCCGGCTGACCGCGGAGGTCACCGCCGTGCGCTCCAAGGCGGGGGGGCGCGAGTTGCGCTGGGGTTACCCCGAGTACTTCTTCGGCCGCGAGCCCGCGCCGGCCGAGGCGTCAACCCCGGGGGAGCCCCGCGCCGGGCGGAAAAAACGCCAATGATGCATCCGTCCGGCCCGCTCCTCGCTCTTGCCCTCCTGCTGGCGCTCGCGCCGGCCGCCCCGGCGGCCGCGCCCCCCCGGCCGAACGTCCTGCTGATCGCGCTCGACGACCTCAACGACTGGGTGGGCTATCTCGGCGGCCACCCCGATGTGCGCACGCCGCACCTCGACGCGCTGGCGGCGCGGGGCCTCGCGTTTACCAACGCCCACGTGGCCGCGCCGGTCTGCAACCCGTCTCGCGTCACGTTGATGACCGGCCGGCAGCCGAGCACCACCGGCATCTACGGCAACGACGTGCGCTGGCACGAGGCGCTGCCCGGCGTAAACTCGCTGCCCGCGCACTTCAAGGCCCACGGCTACCACGTGGCCGGAGGCGGGAAGGTCAACCACCACACCCCCGGCTTTAACCGGCGCAGCGATTGGCACACGTACTTCGACCAGGTCTTCGACAGCCACTACCAGGTCCGGCTCGCGCGCGGGGAGGACGTGCGCGCCTTCACTTGGCCGGACGGGTTCCCGCTCAACGGTCTCCCCGAGGTCCGCGCCCTCGGCCGGCCGCCGCAGAACGCGAATGAGTTCGATTGGGGCCCGTGGGACGCCGCCGACGGGGAAATGGGAGACGGGCGCCTCGCCGCCTGGGTCGCCGACTTCCTCGCCCGTCCGCCGGCGCAGCCGTTCTTCCTCGCGGCCGGCATCTACCGCCCGCACCTGCCTTGGTACGCGCCGCGGAAGTACTTCGAGATGTACCCCCCGGACCGCATCACACTCCCGCCGGTCAAGGAGGACGACCTCGACGACGTGCCGGCCGGCGGCCAGCGGATGGCCGCGGACCGCCGCGAGGACCTGGAGCTCATTCGCCGGACCGGCAAGTACCGCGAGGTGCTGCAGGCGTACCTTGCCAACATCTCCTACGGGGACGCGCTGGTCGGCCGGCTGCTCGCCGCGCTCGACGCGAGCCCCGCCGCCGCGAACACGATCGTGGTGCTCTGGTCCGACCACGGCTGGCACCTCGGCGAGAAGAACCACCTGCACAAGTTTACGCTCTGGGAGCGTTCCACCCGTGTCCCGTTCATCATCGTCGCCCCGGGGGTGACCCAGCCCGGTGCGCGCACTGCCCGGCCGGTGGGCACCGCGGACCTGTTCCCGACGCTGGCCGAGCTGTGCGGCCTGCCGCCCGCCGTCGGCCTCGACGGCCGTAGCCTGGTGCCGCTGCTACGCGATCCGCGCCACCCGTGGGATCGGCCTGCGCTCACGACCCACGGGCAGGGCAACCACGCGGTGCGCAGCGAGCGCTGGCGCTACATCCGCTATGCCGATGGCGGCGAGGAGCTGTACGATCACGAGCGCGATCCGCACGAGTGGACCAACCTTGCAGGCAGCCCCGAACACGCCGCCATCCGCGCCGAGCACGCGCGCTGGCTGCCCCGCGCCGAAGCGCCCCCGCTGGGCCGCAAGGGGCGGAAGAAGGCCGATTGAGATGCGCGCTTCCCGCCTTCCCCTGCTCGTCCTCAGTCTTGCCGCCGCCGCGTCAGGCGCGGCCTCGACCCGGGGCCCGCTGAGGGTCCATCCGGAGAACCCCCGCTATTTCGCGGACGCCGCCGGCCAGCCCCTCCTACTCGCGGGTGCTCACACCTGGGCGAACCTGGTTGATATGGGCCCGGCCGACCCTCCGCCCGCGTTCGACTTCGCCGCCCACCTCGTCTGGCTCGCGGGGCACGGGCACAACTTCACCCGCGGTTGGACTTGGGAGCCGACCAAGTGGGACAACACCAAGATGAAGAACCCGGACTGGCGCAACGGGGCCCACACCGTCGCGCCCCACCCCTGGCGGCGCGTCGGGCCCGGCCTCGCGCTCGACGGGCGGCCCAAGTTCGACCTCGGCCAGCACAATCCGGAGTACCTCGGGCGCCTCCGCACCCGCCTCGCCCTCGCGCGGGCGGCCGGGATTTACGTTTCCGTGATGTTGTTCGAGGGCTATGGGGTGCAGTTCCAAGCTGACGCCTGGCCTAACCATCCCTTTAACCCCGCCAACAACGTCAACGGAGTCGACGGCGACCTGAATGGCGACGGCAAGGGGATCGAGGTGCACCAGCTCGCCGTACCGCGCGTGACCGCCTTGCAGGAGAGTTACCTGCGCTGGCTGGTCACCGGCCTGAACGACTTCGACAACCTCCTCTACGAGGTGTCCAACGAGACGCACCCGGGTTCGACTGACTTCCAGTACCACGTGATCCGGTTCGTGAAGCAGGTCGAGGCCGGCCTGCCGCTCCAGCATCCGGTCGGGATGACCTACCAGAACCGGCGCGGGAAAAACGAGACCTTGTACGCGGGTCCCGCCGACTGGG
>SYDD01000130.1 GCA_005786775.1 Opitutaceae bacterium | reverse complement strand
TTGGCGCCCCAGGAACGGTTCTGCCAGAGGATCGAGGACTGGCCGCGGTAGCGCGGGAGGTCGCGGCCGGGCCGCTGCACGATCGGGTCGTTCTGGAACCGGCGGGTGGCGTAGAAGGCGTTGTAGGTCCAGTTGCTGGAAACGACGAAGTTGCCGACGCCGTCGACGCGGAGCCGGTACCGGAGCCCGTAGTCGTAGTAGCGGATCATCTGCTGCGAGAGGTTGACCGCGGAATCGGTGATGAACCGGATGCGCCCGGGCACCGTAACTGTCTCCCCCGGCGCGACCGCCCGCGTGGCCCCGGCGGCGCCGGCGAGGATGCTGATGTTGGCAGTGGTGGTGTTGGTGTAGGTCTCGGACTGCGGGTCGCGCAGGACGAGGTCGCCGGTGCTGGTGAGCTCGTTCTGGCGGATGAACGTGGTGCCGAGGCCGGAGGTGATGAGGTTCTTCTGCTCGATGACGCCGTGAGTGAACTCGAGCGAGAGCCCGCGCAGGCGCCGGCCCGGGACGTCGAACACGAAGCCGGCCTGTTTGGTGATGCCGTCCTCGGGTTGGAGCAGGCGGTTGCCGGACGTCTTCACCAGCCGCTGGTACGTGCTGGCGTCGACGGGGTCGCCGGTGAGCGCCTGGGGACGGCGCAGGTCGGGGAGGCCGCTGACAAGGCCCTCGCGGACCCCGCCGTAGAGCTGGGGCAGCGTGGGCGACCGGAACGTCTCGCTGTAGGAGCCGCGCAGCAGGAGGCTGCGGACGGGCCGCAGGGCGAGCCGCACGCCGGGCTTGAGCCCGCTGTCGTAGCCGTCGCTAAAGCGCTCGAAGCGGGCGGCGCCGCTGAGGTCAGCGCTGTAAGTCCAGCGGAAGCGGCCCGCCTTGACGAGGGGGACGCGCAACTCGGCCGAGGCGGCGTCGACCGTGCGGCTGGCGCGCGTGGGGTCGGCGAGGCGGACCTGGCCGATGATGTCGTTGAGGGTGGTCGAGAGCGGGTCGTCGGCGGAATTGAAGTTCTCGCCGCGGTGCTGGAACCCGGCCGCCGCGCCGACGCGGCCCCAAGGCAGCGCGAGGAGCTCGGTGGTGGTGACGCGGCCGTCGACCAGCACCGTGTCGGCATCGCCGGCCTTCTGGGTGCGGACCTTGATGCTCTCGACCGTGGCGGGATCGTTGCGGAAGCCGGGGCCGCCGAAGATGTTGAAGGCGTCGGGGGTGGTCTTGGCCAGCGCGGCCCGCAGCTTGCTCTCGCTGATCGCGTTGAGGGTGACGTCGCGGGACTCGTTGCGCGTGTAGGACCAGCCGAGGTCCCAATCGAAACGGCCGAGCGCGACGCCGCGGAGGCCGACCCGGTAGCCCTGGGAATCGCTGGTGATCCGAGCGATGCGCGGGCCGACCTCGAGGGGCCGGTAGGTGAAGGCGACGGGGATGCCGAACGGGTTATAGTAATTGGTGGCGGGGACGAGGATGTCGTTGTCGCCGGCGGTCGAGGCGGGCGAGGGCGCGAGGCGCGTCTCGGCCTCGATGCGGCCGACCATCACCGCAGCCTCGAGGGTCATCCGCCAGGGGAGGTCCCAACCAAGGCCGAGGCTCAGGTTGCGGGTGCTGCGCGCGGGGACGTTCCAGACAAAGGGCTGGAAGTTGTACGAGTTGCTGAAGGGTCCCGCGGGGTAGGCCCGGGGGACGAAGTCGCCCGCGACCGGGCGGGCGGGATTGTTGCCGCGGGGGACGGAGGCGTAGTTGCCGGAGGAGCCGAGCGTGCCCGCGGCGACGCCGCCGGTGCCGGGCAGGAAGGCGGAGGTCTGCCCGTTGAGCGGGTTGCGGATGGCGGCCGCCGTGAGGCCGTTGTTCGCGAGCTGGGAGGCGGTGGGCACGCCGACCGTGGCGTAGGGGCCGGTGCCGGAGCGGAAGTCGAAGGAGCTGGTCGCCGTGGCGGTGGGCCGCAGCGACGAGGCATACTTCACGGCATCGTAGGCCCGCCAGCGCTCGGTCTGGTCGGCGTCCGCCGAGAAGGGCTGGTCCGTGGCGGCGTTGGCGTTGCGGGAGGTGTAGGCCGCGTTGACGTTGATGCGGATCCCCTTCACCCGCGTGCCGGCGAAGAGGGAATAGGACTGCTCGGCGCCATCGGTGTTGAAGTAGTTCCCGTAGCGCGCGGTGATCTCCATGCCGACGTGGTCCTGCCGCGTGATGATGTTGATCACCCCGGCGGTGGCGTCGGAGCCGTAGACCGCGGAGGCGCCGTCCTTGAGGACCTCGACGCGCTCGATGCTGGAAACCGGGATGCGGTTGAGGTCGACGAAGACCGTGCCGCCGCTGCTGATGCCGTTCGGGGCCATCCGCCGGCCATCGACCAGCACGAGGGTGTTGTTGGGCCCGAGGAAGCGCAGGTCGATCGCGGAGGCGCCGCGGACGAAGGTGGTCGTGCCGCCCTCGTTGATCCCGAGGTTGGTGGCCTCCGGGATGTCCCGCATGATGTCGGTGAGGTTATCGAAGCCGGAGAGGTCGATCTCCTCGCGGGTGATGAGTTTGAGCGGGGAAGGCCCCTCGATCTCGGCCTGCTTGATGAGCGAGCCGGTGACCTCGAAGCGCTCCAGTTGCGCGGGCGGGGGATTGCCGGGGCCGGTCTGGGCCAGGAGGAGCGCGGGGGCGGCAAGCGCGGCGGATAGGACGAGGCGGGGCAGCGAGCGGGGCGAGGACATCGTCGGAAGCGGGGTGAAGGCGACGGCGGACGGGAACGTGACGCCAGCAGGCTGCACGTGGCGGCGCGCGCAAGGCAAACCCGGAAAAGCAACGGGGCGGCCGGTGAAACCGGCCGCCCCGGGAAGGGAACGGAACTTGGGGGCGGGAGCTTAGAAGCTCTTGCGCACCGACATATAGAAGAACCGGCCCATCGGACGGGAGACGTAGCCGCTCTCGTAGCCGATCGAGTCGTAGTAGAGGGGCGGCGCCTTATCCATCATGTTGTCCACGCCCACGGTGACGCGGGTGTTGTTCAGGTACGGGATCATCCCGGCGGGGATGTCCCAGCCGTAGAACGCGTTGTAGGTGTAGTAGGCGTCCACCTCGTAACCGTCGCGATTGATGTCGCTGTAGGAGGCGATGTGGTTGTTGGTGATGCCGGCGCTGTGCTCCTTGCGGGTCCAGAGCAAGCTGGTCTGGATGCGGGTGCGGGGGAAGCCGTCGCGGCCGGCGAGGTTCGCGGGGTTCACCGTGCGGGTGAAGCCGTAGAACTTCAGGTAGGTGGCGTTGCTGCGGAGGCTGAACTGGCCGAAGTCGGTGGTCCGCTTGCGGTAGTTCAACTCGAAGTCATAGCCCTCGACCTTCTGGAAGGCCAGGTTCACGACGCTGTCGCTGATGTAGCGGATGCGGCCGGGGACCGTGACCGTCTGGCCCGGGGCGACCGGGGAAACGGCGCCGTTCGGGCCGGAGAGCACGTTGATCGGGTTCGCGGTACGGTTGGTGTAGGTCTCGGTACCCGGATCGCGAACCACGAGATCGTCGGTGCCGCCACCGACCTCGTTCTGCCGGATGAAGCCGGTGCCGACCGAGGTGATGATGTTGCTCTGCTCGATGTGGAAGAACGAGGCGCCAATCGAGAGGCCCTGCAGGGCCTTGACCGGGACGTCGTAGACGAAGCCGTACTGCCAGCCCTTCGCGGTCTCGGGCGTCAGGTTCGGGTTGCCGCCGGCGCGCACGAGGCGCTGGGTGGCGGCGCCGTCGAACGGATCACCGGTGAGGAGCTGCGGGCGGCGGAGGTCGGCGAGGCCGTTGGGGAGGGACTCACGGACGCCACCGTAGAGCTGGGGCAGCGTCGGGGAGCGGAAGGCCTCGTTGAAGGTGCCCCGGAGCATCAGGGACTTCACCGGCTGCCAGCGCAGGCCGACGTAGGGCGTCAGGCCGGAGTCATAGCCGTCGGAGAACTGCTCGTAGCGGCCGGCGAGGGTCAGCTCGAGGCGGTTGATCCCGGCGACGGTGCCCGCCTTGACGAGCGGGGCGTTCAGCTCGATGGCGCCAGCCTTCACGCGGCGGCTGGCATCGGTGGAGTCGGCGAGGCGGACCTGGCCGATGATGTCGTCGAGGGTGGTGGAGATGGCGTCGTTGGCCTCGCCGAACTTCTCCTTGCGCCACTCGACGAGGAGCGCGCCGCCGAGGGGACCGGTCGGGAGCTGGGCGACCTCACCGGACAGCTGGGCGTGCCAGAGGTCCTGGGTGGAGTAGCCGCCCTTCTGGGTGGTGACGCGGATGCCATCGAGCACGTTCTTCGGATTACGGTAGGAGGCGCCGCCGAAGATGTTCAGGGCGTCAGGCGTGTTCCGGGCGAGGGCGGCGCGCAGGCGGCTCTCGGAGACGGCGTTCTTGGTCTGGTCGACGACCTTGTCGTTGTCGTAGGAATAGTAGATGTCCCAGTTCCAGCGGTCGAGGATGCTGCCCTTGGCGCCGGCGACGAGGCGCCAGGAGTCATTGGTGATGTCGGCCATGCGGGGGCCGAGGTCGACCGGGCGGTAGTTGAACGACACGTCGACGCCGAACGGATTCCAGTAGTTGGTCTTCGGGACGATGATGTTGTTGTCGCCCGCGGTGGAGATCGGCGAGGGCGCGAGCTCGATGTGGGACTTGTTCTGCTGGTAGGCGGTCTCGACGTAGAACGACACGTCCTTGGTCAGGTCGTAGCGGAACGTCGTGTTGATGCCGAGGCGCTCGGTAGAGGGCGTGAGCCAGACGAACTCCTGGAAGTTGTAGAGGTTCGCCGGGTTGCTTTGGGGCGCGAGGCGCTGGGGCTCGAACGTGCCCGCGGCGGCGGCGCTGAAGGCGCCCCCCGTGGGGTTGCGGTTCGCGCTGGCGAAGTTCGGCGAGGCCGAGGCCAGCGTGCCGGCGACGACGCCACCCGTGCCCGGGAGCCGGGTGATGGCGGAGCCGGCGGCGAGGCCGGGGATGTTGACGCCGTTGACGCCGTTGACCTGGCCGGCGGCGGCGCCGGTGAGGCCGATGCGGGCCTGCGGGCCGGTGCCGGAGCGCAGGTCGAAGGCGCCGGCGGCGACGTTGTCCGCGTAGGCTGGGCCCCGGGCCGCGAAGCGGGCGGAGAGGTCGGCGTTATTGGCGAACGAGGTGTCCGAGGCACGCAGCGCGGCGCGCTCAAACCACGTGATGCCGACGGTCGCGCTGGCCTTGCCGCTAGCGGCGCCGCCGAAGAACGAGTAGGTCTTCTCCGCGACGTCCGTCTTGAACGAGTTGCCGTAGCTCACGCCCACCTCGGCGCCGGAGTAGTCCTTGCGCAGGATGACGTTGACCACGCCCGCGGTGGCGTCCGCACCGTAGATGGCGGAGGCGCCGTCCTTGAGCACCTCGACGCGCTCGACCATCGCGATCGGGAAGCGGTTGAGGTCGACGAACACCGTGCCACCGGAGTTGTTGCCCGTGGGGGCGACGCGGCGGCCGTTGACGATGACCAGGGTGTTATTGGCGCCGAGGCCGCGGAGATCGAGGGCCGTGGAGCCGCGGACCGCGGTGATGGTGCCGGCCTCGTTGATGCCGATGTTGCCGCCCTCGGGCAGCTCACGGAGGAGGTCGGTGAGGTTGGTGCGGCCGGACACGTCGATGTCGGCGCGGTTGATGATCTTGATCGGGGACGGGCCCTCGGTCTCGGCTCGCTTGATGTGCGAGCCCGTGACCTCGAACTTCTCCAGCTTGATCGGGGCGTCTTCCTTCTTCGCGGGGGTAACGGTCTGGGCGCAGACGACGCTGGCGCCCACGGAACCCGCCAGCACGCAGCGCAGGGCCGCGATGGTCAGTTTTCTCATGGTGGTTTGGTTGGTTGGGAACTGCGCCTCCGGCAACGGCGCCGGAAGACGATAATGAACGGAAGAGTGAAAAAGAGGTTAAAACCGCAAGGCAACGCCCAACTTTGCCAGCGCGGCGACGTTTGACTCCCGCGCCGAGGCGCGCTCTCTCCCCGCCCATGCGCCGATTTCTGCTGCTCCTGCTGAGCCCTTTCACCCTGCCCGTGCTGCCGGCGGCGGCTCCCGTCGCCGAACCTCCCCCTGCCCTCGCGGACCTCTTCGCGGATCCGGAAATGCAGGCCGTCCAAATTTCCCCCACCGGCCGCTACCTCACTTGGCTGGCGCCCAAGAACCAGCGGATGAACCTCGCGATCCTCGACCGGGAAACGCGCAAGATGCGCTGGCTCACGGATATGAAGATCGAAAGCGTGGTGGCCTACGTGTGGGCCAAGCCCGACCGGATCTTGTTCGCGCAACAGTACGGCGGCCGCGAGCAGTACGGGATGTTCGCTTGCTCGCCGGATGGCACCAACCTCGTGACCATTAACAAGCTGGAAGGGGTGGACGCGACCGCCGACGGCCTCGGCCAAGGCGACGCGCCATCCTCGGAACGCGACCTGCCGAAGACCCTCGTCTCGCTGCTGCCCAAGGACCCGGAGCACATCCTGATGAACCGCCTGCGCGGCAATTCCGGCCTCGGGGATGTCATCAAGGTCAACCTCCGCACGGGCCGGGAGACGATCCACGAACAGAACCACATCAACGCGCGCGTCTGGCTCGCGGACTCGAAGGGCGTCGTGCGCCTGGCGATCTGCACGGACTTCGAGAAGCCCGTCCAAGTGATGTACCGTTCCTCGGAAAAGGCGGACTGGCGGCCGAGCGGGGAGTTCAGCCGCGAGGTTTCCCTGCTGTTCGAGGAGGCCTCTCCCATCGACCCGCACTGGCGGCCGAGCGTTTTCGCCAAGGACGACCGCACCCTCTACGTCAAAAGCTTTATGGAGCACGACAAGGCCGTGATCCGCACCCTCGACCCGGAGACCGGTAACTGGGGGCCGATCGTGTTCGAGCACCCGCGCGTCGAGCCGGGCGACCGCCTCGCGAATTACCGCCGCGGCGGCCTGTCCTCGCGAGCCGCGGTCGACGGCCTGATCTTCAATCCGGCCGGGGACCTCGCGGGCGTGTCGTTCCACGACGATTACCCGGAGGTGCGCTGGCTCGATCCGGCGATGGCCAAGCTGCAGCGCGACCTCGACGGCGCGTTGACCGGCACGCGCAACTTCATCGCCAGCGCGACCCGCGATGGCCAGGTGATGGTCATCCTCGCCGCCAGCGACCGGGATCCCGGCACCTACTACCTCTATGACGCGGGCAAGCAGGAGATGTCCGTGATCGGCAAGGTGCGGCCCAAGGTGAACCCGGCCCGGATGGCGGAGATGCGGCCGATCCGCTTCCCGGCGCGGGACGGCCTCGAGATCCCGGGCTACATCAGCATCCCGGCGGGCCGGGAGTTGCGGAAACTGCCGATGATCCTCGTGCCCCACGGCGGCCCGTACGGTCCGCGCGACCAGTGGGGCTGGAGCGAGCAGGTGCAGTTCCTCGCCAGCCGCGGTTACGCGGTCCTGCAGGTCAACTACCGGGGCAGCGGCGGCTACGGACTCTCCTTCCAGCGGGGTGGCTACCGGGAATGGGGCGGCAAGATGCAGGATGACCTCACCGACGCCGTGCGCTGGTGCGTCGCGCAGGGCTACGCCGATCCGGCCCGGGTGGGCATCTTCGGCGCCAGTTACGGCGGCTACGCGACGATGGCGGGCCTGACCTTCACGCCGGAGCTGTACTGCCTCGGCATCAATTACGTGGGCGTGGCCGACCTCGAGTTGCGGGGCGGCGGCCGGAGTTTCGCCCTGCCGCGCATCTTCGAGGAGACGCGGTCCTTCACCAACCTGGACCCGGTGAAGGACGCCGCCCGCCTGAGCGCGGTGAACCCGATCAACCACATCGCGGCCATCCGCGCGCCCCTGATGGCGGCCTACGGCAAGAACGACCCCCGCGTGCGCTTCGACCAGTGGCAGAAACTCGAGTCGCGCCTGCGCCAGCACGGCAAGGAGTACGAGGCCATCATCGAGGAGAACGAGGGCCACGGCTTCCGGAAGCTGGAGAACAAGCTCGAGTTCTACGCGAAGGTGGAATCGTTCCTCGCCCGCAATATGAACGTGCCCGAGGGCCGCGTGAAGGTCGGCATCCCGGTCGAGGTGGCACCCCGCCCGGGGCAGTAAACCGCGGAGCGCGGCGCAGACGGCGAGTGATTACGCCGCCGAGGCGAGCGGAGGCCCAAGGGCATCTCCCCCGGGTTTACTTCCGCAGCCTTGCACTCCGCCGGGAAAATGCCTTCCCCTCGGAGGCCCCGATGCCCTCGTTTCTGCGTCGCCTCAGCCTTGGCCTCCTCCTGATCGCCGCCACCTCGGCGGTGCTTCTGCTGTCAGACCTCGGCTCGCGGCGCGACGCCGCCGCGCAGGCGCGCGCCCAGCCCGGCCGGCAAGTCAGCGTTGCCCTGCTGCAGCACGCGTCCCAGAGCATCTTGGACGAGGGGCGCGAGGGAATGGTGAAGGGCCTGGCCGAAATGGGCTGGGAACAGGGCCGCAAAGCGCGGATCAGGTTCTTCAACGCCGAGGGCGACGCCAACGTCTCCCAGTCCATCGCCCGCCAGATGGCCGCGGGCGGCCACGATCTGCTGATGACGGTCACCACGGTCTCCCTCCAAGCGGTGGCCAACGCGAACCGCGCCGGCAAGACGCCCCACGTTTTTGGCCTCGTCTCGGATCCCTACGCAGCCGGGGTCGGCATCAGCCGGGAGAACCATCTCGACCACCCGCCCCATCTCACCGGCTTTGCCACGATGCAGCCGGTGGACGCCTGCCTGCGGACAGCCCGGGAGCTGAATCCGGGCCTGCGGCGCCTCGGCGCCCTCTTCAACCCCGCAGAGCCGAACTCGCTCGCGCAGATGAAGGTGGCACGCGCGACCTGCGCCGCACTCGGGATCACGTTGGAGGAGGGCAACGCCGAGAACGCTAGCTCCGCCCCCGAGGCCGCCGCCGCGGTCATCGCCCGCGGGGTCGACGCCCTCTGGCTGCCCGGCGACGTCGCGGTCCTAGTGGCGCTCGACGGCATCGTCGCTGCCGCCCGCAAAGCGCGGATCCCCGTCCTGACCGTCACTCCGCCCAGCGTGCGTAAGGGAACCCTATTCGACCTCGGCGCGGATTACTTCGAGATCGGGCGCCAGACCGGCCGACTCGCCGGTGAGGTGCTCAACGGCCGCAGCCCCGCCACCATCCCCGTCGGACCGCTAGTCGCGGAAAATCTTTGCCTCAATCGGCAGGCCCTTGCCGGCCTCCGCGAGGGCTGGTCGTTTCCGCCGGCCCTGGTCGCCCGGGCCCAGCTCGTTCTCGATGCACAGGGCCGCGAGCAACCCCGCGCCGCGGTGCACCCCAAGGCTCTGCCACCGCCCAGCCCGGGGCGCACGTACACCCTCGGCTTCGCCGCCTACGCTCCCGAACCGCAGCTCGACCTCTGCCAGCAAGGACTGCTCGACGGCCTGCGCGAGCTCGGGTTCGCCGAGGGCCAGAACCTCCGCGTGATCCGCCAGCACGCCCAGGGTGAGTTGGTCAACATCCTCCCGATGATCCGCAACTTCGATTCCTCAGAAGTCGACGTCATCGTGCCGTTCTCGACTCCGGTGCTGCAAGCCTCCTTCCAAGCGCGCGCCAAACCCGTCGTTTTCACCTATGTGACCGACCCCATCGCAGCCGGCGCCGGCCGTTCCTTCACCGACCATCTGCCGCATGTCACGGGGATCGGCTCACTCACGCCCGTGGAGGAGATTGTGGCAGCGCTGACGCGCCTGCTGCCGTCCGTGCGCCGCATCGGCACTGTCTACAACAGCGGGGAAGCAAACTCCGTGAAAATCATCCACCTGCTACGGGAGTCGACCCGACGCCGCGGGATCGAGCTGGTCGAGCTGACCGCCGCCAGCACCAACGAGGTGCTGCAGGCGGCGCAGGGTATCGTGTCCCGTCAGGTCGACGTGTTTTACCTGCCGAGCGACAACACGGCGTTCCTCGCCTACGACGTGATCCGCAAGGTCTGCCAGGACGCGCGGCTGCCGCTGGTCGCCGAGGAACCGGACGCCGCCGACCAAGGCGCGCTGATGGGGGCGGGCCCCGGCTCCTACCAAAGCGGGAAGGCCGCGGCGCCCCTCCTCGTCCGCGTCCTCTCCGGCGAGAGCCCGGCCGGCATCCCGATGGCCAACGTGGCGGTAAATGAGGTCCGGATCGGCCGCGAGGCGATCACGCGACTCGGACTCCGCCTCGACCCCGCGCTCGTCGCGGAACTCGAGGGAAAGCGCTGATTCGATGGACATCCAACGCGAGAAGCGCGGCGAACTGCTGATCCTCGTCCTGCGTGGGCGGCTCGACGCAAGCTGGGCCGGCCACGTCTCGGCCGCCGTCGATGCGGCGGTGCGAGACGGCGAGCACCACCTGCGGGCCGAGATGTCGTCCGTGGGCTACGTGAGTTCGGCCGGGCTGCGCACCCTGCTCACCGCGCACCGTCAGGTGAAGGCTATGGGCGGCAGTTTCGGCGTCCTAGCGCCCTCGACGACGGTGCGCGAGGTCTTGGAATTGGCGGGCCTGGAGCAATTAATCTCCGCCGCGGCCGCCCCGGAAGCCGGCTCCGCGGGGGCGGCGCCCGCGCGGGTACACGAGGGCGCGGCGGCGCGGCACGAGCTGCACGCGGTGCCCGGGGTCCGGACGGGCGGCGTACGCGTGCGGATCATTGGCGAGGCTAGCCGCCTGCGCCGCGGCGCCGGACCCGAGGCCCTTTCCCCCGCTCGTTTCGGGCCCGGCACCTTCGCTCTCGGCGTGGGCGCGCTCGGGACCGACGCGGCGGACAGCCGCACCCGGCTCGGCGAACTGCTGGCGGCCGGCGGCGCCGCCGCCTACCAGCCGACGGACGGACCCGGGCGGCCGGATTTTGTGGTGACGGAGGGCGGGTTCGAGCCCTCCGGGCACTTGTTACTCGGCCTGACTGGCGAGGGTGACTTCGGCCTGCTTTCGCGTTTTACCCCGCGGGGCGACCGGCGGACCGTGCCGCTAGCGGCGCTGGCGGCCGAAGCCCTTGAATTGGGCGCGGCACCCGCCGTGGCGTTCATCGCCGCGGTCGAGACCGCGGGCCTCGTCGGCGCCACCCTCCGGCTTTCGCCGGCCGCGGAGACCGGTGCAGAGGAGCGCTTCGCCTTCCCGGCGGTGCGGGACTGGCTGTCTTTCACGCCGGAACGCTCGTTCCGCGAGTCGACTGCCCTGCTGGCGGGGGTGGTGGCGCGCCCGGGATCGCCCTTCGACCCACTGCTGCGACCGCTCGGCGGAGAAGGCCTGCGCGCGCACGTCCACGCGGCCGTCTTCCCCTACCGTCCCATACGGCAGGGCGCAATCGAGCTCGCAGCAACCGTGCGGGAGCTATTCGACGGCCAAGGGCTCCAGGCGATCCTACACCTGTTGGCCGATCCTCGGGGACCCGGGGGCGCAGGCGACAGCGAATTCCTGCGCGGCGCGCTCTGGTGTGCCCCCGCCCATCCCGCCTAACTCCGACCGGCTCGCGATGAACCTCCTCCTCGGCGCCCTGACCCTCGGGCTGATCCTCTCGCTCCTTGCGATGGGCGTGTACGTCTCGTTCCGCATCTTCTCGATCCCAGATATCACCACCGACGGCTCGATCACTCTCGGCGCGGCGGTCGCGGCAGTGCTGCTGGTCGGGGGCACATCGCCGATCCTCGCGACGGCGGCCGGCGCGCTCGCGGGGGCGGCCGCGGGTGCCCTCGCCGGCATCATACACACGCGATTTCGCATCAATGCCCTGCTCGCCGGCATCCTTGTGATGACGGCGCTCTACTCCGTAAACCTGCACGTAATGGGCCGCAGCAACGTGCCGCTGTTGCAGGCGACCACTTTCGCCACCCAAGGCGAGCGCCTTGGTCACACGCTTTTCGGCACGGGGCCGCTGCACCTGCTCGGCTGGCCGGTGGCGCCGGGTGACCTTGCCGTCCTCGCGCTCGCGTTGCTCGCGGCAGTCGTGGTCGGCGTCACCCTGTACGTCTTCTTCCGCACCGACGTCGGCACGGCGATGCGAGCCACGGGTGATAACCCGCAGATGGTTCGGGCGCTGGGCGCCGACGTTGACCGCTACACCATCCTCGGCCTTGCCCTCTCAAATGGCTTGGTCGCCATGTCCGGCGCCCTCCTCGCGCAGTACCAGGGTTTCGCCGACGCCCAAATGGGCATCGGGATGATAGTCTGGGGGCTGGCGAGCGTGATCATCGGCGAGGCCCTCACCGGATCACGGAGCCTCGGACTGGCTCTCGCTGGAGCGGTGCTCGGCTCGGTGCTCTTCCGCCTGCTGGTCGCGGTGGCCCTGCGCTGGGGCCTGAATCCGAACGACCTCAAGCTGATCACCGCCTTGTTCGTCTTCTCCGCCCTCGTTCTTCCGCGCTTCCTCGCCCGCCGGCGGGGTGTCGCACCGACCGCCCGATCCTGATGCTCGAGCTCCACGGACTCCGCCAGACCTTCAACCCGGGCACGGTCAACGAGGTGCGCGCCCTTCAGGGCGTGGACCTGACGCTGGAGGCGGGCTCATTCGTAGTCGTGCTCGGCACCAACGGCTCCGGCAAGTCCACCCTGCTCAACGCGGTCGCCGGCTCCTTTTTCCTCGACGAGGGTCGCATCCGCCTCGACGGCCACGACGTCACCCGCTGGCCAGAGCACCGGCGCGCGCAGCTGATCGGCCGGGTGTTCCAGAACCCGTTCAGCGGCACCGCGCCCGGGATGTCGATCGCGGAAAACTTCGCCCTCGCCGCCCGCCGCGGGAAGCCTCGCGGGCTCAGTTGGGCCCTCGCCCCCAACCTACTGGGCGCCCTGCGGGAACGCGTGGCTGCGCTGCGGATGGGGCTCGAAGACCGACTCGATAACGCCATCGGCTCCCTTTCGGGCGGGCAGCGCCAAGCCCTCACCCTGCTGATGGCCACGTGGCTGCGCCCCCGCCTGCTCCTCCTCGACGAACACACCGCCGCGCTTGACCCGAAGAGTGCCGACCAGGTCATCAGCCTCTCCGATCAGGTGATCCGGCGGGACGGCCTCACCACGCTGATGGTGACGCACTCAATGGCGCAGGCGGTGGCCTACGGGGACCGTATTCTGATGATGCACCGGGGCCGAGTCGTGCACGACTTCCGCGGGGCCGAGAAGCGCCGGCTGCGGCCGGAGGACCTGATCGACCGCTTCGACGAGATCCGGCGCCGCGAGCAACTCGACGAGGGCGCGGCCACAATGCTCAGCGACCTTTACGTCTGAATGATGGCCCCGGGCGTCCAGCTACTCACCCTCACCAGCTCCCTCGCGGAGATCCCGCGCGTGGCGGATGCCGTTGAGGCGTTCTGCGCGCCCCTAGAGCCCGGGCCGCGCGACCTTCACGCCCTCCAGCTCGTGCTCGAGGAAGTCGTGACGAACGTCATCACCCACGGCTACGGCGGGCGGCTCGGCCACGCCTTCACCCTGGAGCTTCGGATCGAGGGTCGGCGAGTGACCGCCGTGCTCTCCGACGATGCGCCCGCCTTCGATCCCCTGGCCCGGGCGGAGGTGGACGTCCACGCGCCCCTCGCCGAGCGAGGCATCGGCGGACTGGGCGTGCACCTCGTGAAAAAGCTGGTGGACTCCGCAGCCTACGAGCGTCGGGATGGATCCAACGTGCTCACCCTTTCGCGCACCTTCGCCCCACCCGCCCCCTGAACTTTATGGAAATCACTGCCTCTAACCAGAATGACATCACGGTGCTCGCCCTGCAGGGGCGTCTCGACGGCATCGCCAGCCCGCAGCTGGAACAGCGCCTCGACGCCCTCCTCGCGGGTGGCGCGCGTAAGGTGGTGTTCGACTGTACAGCACTCACCTACGTGAGCAGCGCGGGCCTGCGGGTGTTTCTGAGCGGGGCGAAAAAGCTCAAGTCCGCGGGCGGCCGCACGGCTTTCGCCGCCCTTACGCCGGCGGTGCACGAGGTCTTCGAGTTATCGGGCTTCCACGAGGTGCTTGCCGTGCACCCCTCAGCCGCCGACGCCACCGCGAGCCTCGCCGGACCATGATCCCCTCGCACCAACTCACCTTTGTGGAGGAGATCGCGCTCCTCGCCCTCGACGACACCTCCGGGAAGCGCCTGCCGATGCCTACCCTCGGCTTCAGCTACGCCCTCGCTGGCGCCGCGCTCTGCGACCTTTTCCACCTCGGCCGCATCGATACCGACCCTGCCGTGCTGACCGTACTCAGCAACGCCCCGACCGGGGACCCGATCCTAGACGAGGTGCTAAAGGTCCTCGCCGCGGCGCGGACCCTAGAGCCGGTCGGGTCGTGGCTCGGCGTCCTCGCCCAGCGCTCCGCCTGGCTCGAGGCCGCGGCGGATGACCGGCTGGTGGAGCGCGGCATCCTGCGCCGGGAGGAGAACAAGGTACTCTGGGTGTTCGGCGTGCGGCGTTACCCGACGGTGGACAACCACGAGCGGATCGAGGTCCGCACCCGCCTCCGCGCGCTCATCCTGGGAGACGACCTCCCGGACCCTCGCGATGCGACGTTGCTCAGCCTCCTCTGCGCCTGTCAGCTGGCCGCGGTGATCTTCCGCGGCCCGGAGTACAACGCCCGCGCCGACCGCCTCGCCGCCCTCGCGAAAATGGACCTCGTCGGCCGCGAGGTCTCCCGGGCGATTGATGCCCTCGGCAAGGCCCTGCTCGGAGCCTCCCCGCTGCGGATCTGAACCCACCTCTCCCCATGCCCAAGATTCTACTCGTCGAAGACAACGAGATGAACCGCGACCTGCTGTCGCGGCGCCTCCTCCGCCGCGGTTACGAGGTGATTATTGCCGTCGACGGCCAACAGGGCGTCGACCTCGCCGGCTCCACCCAGCCGCAGGTGATTTTGATGGATATGAGTCTGCCCGTGATCGACGGCTGGGAGGCGACCCGCCGAATCAAGGCAGACCCCGCGACCAAGGCCATCCCGGTGATTGCCCTGACTGCGCACGCGATGGCGGGGGACCGCGAGCAGGCGCTCGCCGCTGGGTGCGACGACTACGACACTAAGCCGATCGACCTTACCCGGCTACTGCCCAAGATTGAAAAGTACGCCGGGCCCGGCACTCCCGCGGCCTAAGGAGCTGCCGAACGATGTCCGACTCGACCGATCGCTCGTCGCTCTCGCACCTGAGGCATGACCTGCGGACACCAATCAACCAGATCATCGGCTACAGCGAGCTCCTGGCCGAGGAGGTCACCGACGCCGGGCACGCGGCCTACAAGCCCGACCTCGAGCGCATCCGCGGCGCCGCCCGCCAGCTACTCGACCTGATCAACCGCAACCTCACCGACGAGCGGGTGACGCTCGCCGGCGAGATCGCGGTTTCCGCCGCGGCCCCAGCGGCGCCCTCGGCCGGAGGTTCTGCTCCGCCAGTCGCCGAGGCGGGCCAAGGGCGCGCGCCGATCACGGGCCGCATCCTCGTCGTGGACGACCAGCCCGGGAACCGGGATATGCTTGCCCGCCAGCTGGAGCGCCAGGGCCATACCACCTCCGTCGCCGGGGACGGCCGCGAGGCCCTGGAGCGCCTCCGCGCCGCCCCGCACGACCTCGTGCTGCTCGACATGATGATGCCGGTGCTCGACGGCCACGGTACGCTCGTCGAGATCAAAGCCGACCCGGCACTCAGCCACCTCCCGGTTATTATGATCTCCGCGCTCGACGAGTTGGGGAGCGTGGTGCGCTGCATCGAGCGGGGGGCGGAGGATTACCTGCCCAAACCCTTCAACCCGACCCTACTGCGCGCGCGGATCGGCGCCGGCCTGGACAAGAAGCGTTTCCGCGACCAGGAGCGTGCCTATGTCCGCACCATCGAGGAGACCCAACAGCGCCTGAAGGCGGAGCTGCAGGAGGCAGAGAACTACGTCCGCTCGATTTTGCCGCCGCCGCTGACTTCCGGCCCGGTGCGTTCGGAGTGGCTGCTGGTGCCCTCCACGGAACTGGGGGGCGATGCCTTCGGCCACCACTGGATCGACCCGGACCACCTCGCGATCTACCTGCTGGACGTCTGTGGGCACGGCGTCGGCGCCGCCCTCCTCTCGGTGACGGCGGGCAACGTTCTGCGGCACACCTCGCTCCCGGGCGTAGATTTCCGGGATCCGGGGGCGGTACTCACCGCCCTGAACGAGGTCTTCCTGATGGAGAACCAGAACGGGATGTATTTCACCATCTGGTACGGCGTCTGGTCGCCGTCATCCCGCCGTCTGCGCCTCGCCAGCGCGGGGCACCCCGCAGCGCTGTTGGCCACCCCGGCCGGGGCGGAGCGAAAGATCGAGCGTCTGCGCGGACCGGGCATGATTCTGGGCGGAATGAGCGGCACCATCTACCGCACCCTCGAGCGCACTATCCCTGCAGGGGCGCAGCTCTACGTCGTGAGCGATGGGACTTTCGAGATTACCCTGTCCTCGGGCGAGATGTGGGCGGTAGCGGACTTCGAGCGGCACTTCACGGCGCCGCCCGCGGGCACGGCCGCCGAGGATCTCGCCGCCTTGCTCGCGCGGGCCCGTGCGCTGCACGGCGCAGCGATGCTCGAGGACGATTTCTCGATCATGCGCCTCGACCTCTGACGGTCGGCGAAGCCGCTTTCCCGATGGCTCCGAAAACTGCCTTCAACCTGCGCTTCCTCGGCGGCTTTCTCCTGCTTTGTGCGCTGGTCGGTGTCGGCCTGGCCGGCGGCTTCCGCCTTCTCCGCCAAGAGATCCGCAACACGCTCCACGGGGAGGTGGACCAACAGGTGGCCGAGGTCGGCCGCAACCTGTGGACCATGCGCAGCCTGTACCTCGAGCGCGTGCAGTCCGCGATGCGCGCGCTGCGCCAGCTCGCGGCGGCCGAGGGACCGGCGGCCGCGGGTGATCCCGTCGTGGTGGAGGGCCGGACCGTCCGGGATCTCCGCTTTGGCAATCTCCGGGCCGGGGCGGGCAACACGCTGGTTGACCGAGCGGTGGACCTCGTCGGTGGAACGGCGACCATCTTCACCCGGGATGGCGAAGACTTCGTGCGCATCTCCACCAACGTGCGTCGCGCCGACGGGAACCGCGCGATCGGGACTGTGCTTGATCCCGCGAGCCCGGCGATCGCGGCGTTGCGGCGGGGCGAAGCCTACTACGGCGTGGCCGATATCCTCGGCCGGGCCTACCTCACCGGCTATGAGCCGGTGCGCGACCCGGCCGGCGCGATAATCGGGGTGCTCTACGTGGGCTACCCCATCGAGGCCATTTCCCAGGTCGGCCGCCTGCTGGAGGAGGCCCAATTGCTTGGCCAGAGCATAATCACCCTACTCGACCGGCGCGGTGAGCCCTTATTCCCCGTACCCACGACAAAGGTACCGCTGTTGGAGTCGGCGCGGGCCGGGGCGGCCAGCGCCGCGGCGACCTGGGTCGACGGCGAGTGGTCATGGCGCAAGGAGCTGTTCCCCGAGTGGGGATTCACTCTGCTCGTAGGGGTTGATCTCAAGCAGATCGACCAGGCGTCGTGGGAGCAAGTTCTGCCCGTCTTCGGCTTCATGAGCCCGATGATCCTAGCCGCGCTCGGGCTCGGTCTGTTCTTTGCCCGTCGGCTCTCGCAAGCCCTCGGCACCGCGGAACGACTACGCGAGGAAGCGCGCAAGCTGGCGCTCGTCGCAAGCCGGACCCACAACGGCGTGCTCATCACCGGGCCGACCGGCCGCATCGAGTGGATCAACGACGCCTTTACCCGACTGACCGGCTATACCGCGAGCGAGGTGCTGGGCCGCCACCCCGATGAGTTCCTGATGGGGCCAGACACCTCACCGGCCACGCTGGCGGAGAAGAAGCGCGCCCGGCAGGAGCGGCGCGGGTTCCAGCTCGAGATCCTTAATTACCACAAGTCCGGCCGCCCGGTCTGGATTTTCGCCGACGGACAGCCGGTTCTCGACGAGCAGGGAGAGGTCCGCAACTACCTCGTGGTCCAGACGGACATCACTCACCGCAAACAAGCGGAGGCTGAGCTGCGGGCCGCGCAGGAAGCGGCGGAGCAGGCCAACCGGACCAAGAGCGCCTTCCTTGCCAACATGAGCCACGAGCTACGCACGCCGATGAACGCGATCATCGGCTACAGCGAGATGCTGATGGAGGAGGCCGAGGACACCGGCCAAGATAGCCTCCTCCCCGACCTGCGCAAGATCCACGGCGCGGGCAAACACCTCCTCGGGCTAATCAATGACGTGCTCGACCTCTCGAAGATCGAGGCCGGCAAGATGACCCTCTACGTGGAGGCCTTCTCCGTCGCGGAAATGATTAGCGAGACCGCCGCCACCGTGCAGCCTCTGGTGGCCAAGAATGGCAACACGCTAGCGGTCAGCGTCGATGACGCGGTCGGGCGGATGCGGGCTGACCTCACCAAGGTGCGGCAGACGCTCTTCAATCTCCTCAGCAACGCGGCGAAGTTCACCCATGCGGGCCGCATTGGGCTGGATGTCGCCCTCGCGACCCACGAGGGGCGCGCCTGTGTGGCGTTTCGCGTCACAGACACGGGCATCGGGATGACGCCCGAGCAGGTAGGAAAACTCTTCGGGGCGTTCGTGCAGGCCGACGCCTCCACGACCCGCAAGTACGGCGGCACCGGCCTCGGCCTCGCAATCAGCCGCAAGTTCTGCCAGCTGATGGGCGGGGACATCCTCGTCACCAGTCAACCCGGGCAGAGCACTGTGTTCACCGCGCTGGTGCCCGTCGAAGTGGATGATCCCGCCGGCGCGCCGGTCGCCACCCCGCCCCCGACCGCTCCCGTCGCGCCGGCCGGCGACGCCTCCGCCCCGCTCGTGCTCGTGGTCGACGACGAGCCGAGCGTGGTCGATATTATCAGCCGCAGCCTCGTGCGCGAGGGCTGCCAAGTGCGCTCCGCGGGAAATGGCCGCGACGCCCTCGCCCTCGCCCGAGAACTGAAGCCCCGCCTCATCACCCTCGACGTGATGATGCCAAGTATGGACGGCTGGTCCGTCCTTACGGCCCTGAAGGCCGATCCAGTTACGCGCGATATCCCGGTGGTGATGATCTCGATCGTAGACGACCGCCAGCTGGGCTTCGCCCTAGGGGCAGCCGATTACCTGACCAAGCCGATCGACCGCGGCCAGCTGGCGGCGATCCTGGCCCGCCACGTGTCGCGGGGGGAGGAACCGCGCGCGCTCGTGATCGATGATTTGTCGGACAACCGCGCCGTGCTGCGCCACGCCCTGGAACGCGAGGGCTGGCAGGTCGCTGAGGCGACCGACGGTCGGGCCGGCCTAGCAGAGTTCGGGCGCCAGCGCCCCGCTCTCATCCTGCTCGACCTCATGATGCCGGTGATGGACGGGGTCGAGTTCCTGCGCGAGCTGCGGGCCCGCGAGGACGGGCGCGGCGTCCCCGTGGTGGTCGTCACCGCGAAGGAGCTCACTGAGGCGGAGCGCGAGGTCCTGCGTTCTTGCGTGGAGAACGTCGTCCAACGTGACTCCATGACCACCGAATCGCTGCTCGGCGAGATCCGCTCCCACCTCGGCAAGCCGCCCAAGCCGGGGCCTGACGCCGAATAGGCTTGGCGCGCTGCAGCAGGGGCGTTGGCCTCGGCCGATGACCACCCGCAGCGCCCTCGTGACCGGAGCTTCCCGCGGCATCGGCCGCGCCATCGCCGTCGAGCTCGCCCGCGCCGGTTACCGGGTGATGATCAATTACGCCGGCAACGCCACCGCCGCCGCCGAGGCCCTCGCGCTCGTCCGGCAGGCGGGGGGCGACGGGTTCACGATCCAGGGCGACGTTTCCCGCGCCGCCGACCGCGAACGCCTCGTCGCCGGCGCCGCGGAGGGCCTCGGCCGGATCGACCTGCTGGTGAACAACGCGGGCGTCGGCCCGACCGTCCGCGCGGACCTGCTTGAGTCCACGGAGGAAAGCTTCGACCGCCTCTTCGCAATCAACCTCAAGGGTCCGTTCCTCCTCACCCAGCAGATCGCCCGCCGGATGCTGGCGCAGGAGCGCGACGCCGAGGGCTTCCGCGGGCGGATCGTGAACATCTCGTCCATCTCCGCCTACACCGCCTCGGTGAATCGCGGTGATTACTGTATGGTCAAGGCCGGGCTGAGCATGATGACCGGCCTCTTCGCCGAGCGCCTGGCGACCGAGGGGATCAACGTGTACGAGATCCGCCCCGGGGTCATCGCGACCGACCTGACCGCGGGCGTGAAGGCCAAGTACGACAAGCTGATCCTGCAGGACGAGCGCGGGATCACCCCGATCCGCCGCTGGGGCCAGCCGGACGACGTCGCCCGGGCCGTGCGCGCGATCGCGGAGGATCGTTTCCCGTTCACCACCGGCTCGGCCTTTGACGTGGATGGCGGCTTCCACCTGCACCGGCTCTAAGTTCCCCGCTCCGACGGAGCTGAAACGGCTCGACCCGCCCCGGGCGCGCCGCCATTCGTCCCGCCTATGCTCGGCCTCGCCCGGCGCTCGGCGCTCCTCTCCCTGCTGACCCTGCTGGCGCCCCTGTTCGGGCTGCTGGGCTGCAGTTCGTCGTCGGCGCCCAAGGCGGCCGCGCCCGTGCTCCCCGCGCCCACCGGCCGGCTGGAACCCGCCCCAGTCGCCACCACGGGCGTGATGCTCGGGATCGACGTCCTCGAGGCGGAGGGCTTCGCCACCGTGAAGGGCAAGCGCCTCGGCCTCCTCACCCACCCCGCCGGCGTGAACCGTCTCGGCGTGCCCACGGTCGACGTCCTGCGGCGGGCCCCCGGCGTGAAGCTGGTCGCCCTCTTCGGCCCGGAACACGGGATCCACGGCGATGCGCCGGCCGCCGTGAGCGTCGCCAGCGGCACCGATGCGCGCACCGGATTGCCAGTCCATTCCCTGTATCCCCCGCGCCGCCCCACCAAGGCGATGCTCAAGGACCTCGATGCCCTGGTGGTGGACCTGCAGGACATCGGCACCCGCAGCTACACCTTCGCGGCCGCGATGCGCTGGGCGATGGAGGGCTGCTTCGAGCACAACGTCGAGGTGATCGTTCTCGACCGGCCCAACCCCCTCGGGGGCCTCAAGGTCGACGGTCCCCCGCTCGACCCGCAATGGGCCCGGGCGAACTACGTGGGCGCCTTCCAGGTCCCCTACGTCCACGGCCTCACCATCGGGGAGCTGGCCCGGATGGCCAAGGAAACCCCGGGCGCCCTCGCCGTGCCCGAGCCGGTCCGCGCCCGCGGCAAGCTCCGCGTGGTCACGATGCGGGGCTGGACCCGCTCGATGCGCTGGCCGGACACCGGGCTGAAGTTCATCCCCACCTCGAAGATGATCCGCGACTTCGACGCCGTGGAGGGGTATCCGATGACCGGACTGGGCTCCTACTTCGACCCGAAGGCGGGCTTCGACCTCGGCTTCCGCACGGGCGTCGGCACCGCGCACCCGTTCCGCGGC
>SYDD01000129.1 GCA_005786775.1 Opitutaceae bacterium | reverse complement strand
TTGAGGTCGGCCCGGAAGGCCAACTTCACCCCGAAGAGCTTCTCCATCCGCACCAGCAGGTCCGCGTCCTCGCTCCGCAGGCGCTCGAGGATGCTCGGGTGGACCAGCACGCGCAGGGAGTACTCCTTGGCGTCGTTGCGCAGCTGCAGGCGGCGCACCACCGAGCTGAGCTTGCGCTGCAGCTCGACCGACATCGTCGTCGCGCTCTTCACGATCCCGCGCCCGCGGCAGTACGGGCAGTCGGTGTACAGGTTGGACGAGAGCGACTCCTGCTGGCGCTGGCGGGTCATCTGCATGATCCCGAGCTGCGAGATGGGCAGGATGTGGTTCTTCGCCTTGTCCGAGGCCATCAGCTCGACCATCTTCTCGTAGACGGCGTTGCGGTGGCGCCGCTCCTTCATGTCAATGAAGTCGAGGATGGTGAGGCCGCCGAGGTTGCGCAGGCGGATCTGGCGGGCGGCCTCGACCGCGGCCTCCAGGTTCACCGCGTAGATCACGTTCTTCTCGTCGCCGCCGCGGTTCTTGTGGGAGCCGGTGTTGACGTCGATCGCGATGAGCGCCTCGGTCTCGTCGATGATGATCTCGCCGCCGCTGGGCAGCGGGACCTTGCGCTGGCCGGTCTGCTCGATCTGGCGCTCGATGTTGAAGCGCTCGAAGATCGGGATGCTGTCCTTGTAGAGGGCGATCTTGCCCGCGCTGCGCTTCGAGATCTGGCCGACCAGCTTCTGGGTGCGCTCGTGGTCCTCCGGGCGGTCGACCAGCACTCGGTCCACCTCCTCGGTGAGGAAGTCGCGGACGGTGCGCTCGACCAGGTCCGGCTCCATGTAGAGGCACGCCGGGGCGCGGTCCGACTTAATCTTCGCCTGGATCTCCTCCCACGTCTTGAGCAGCAGGTGCAAGTCGCGGACGAAGTAGCGGGCCTTCTTGCCCTCGCCGGCGGTGCGGACGATGACGCCCACGCCCTCCGGCAGGGTCAGCTCGTTGATCAGGCCCTTGAGCCGCTTGCGCTCGTGCGGGTCCTCGATCTTGCGCGAGATCCCGCAGCCGTCGCTGAACGGGGTCAAAATCAGGTAACGCCCGGGAATCGACAGGTTAGTGGTCGTGCGGGGGCCCTTGGTACCGATGGGGCCCTTGGTAACTTGGATCACGATCTCGCTGCCCGGCGGGTAGAGGCTGGGGATATCCTTAACCGTAGGCTCGGCGGAGCGCTCGGGGGCGTTTTTGCGGCGGTTGACGCGGACGACCTCGACCGAGGAGTCGGTGGCCGCCGGGAGCATGTCCCAGTAGTGGAGGAACGCGTTCTTGGTGAAGCCGATGTCGACGAAGGCGGCCTTGAGGCCAGGGTCGAGGTTCTTGACCCGACCCTTGTAGATGGCGCCGACCATTCGGTGGTCGGACTCGCGCTCGATCTCGAACTTCTCCAAGCGGCCGTCGACCAGCAGGGCGACGCGCTTCTCGAGCGGCTCGGAATTGATGATCAGCTCGCGGTAGGCGCCGCGTTCCTTCTGGAAGACGGCGAGGATCTTCTGGAGCAGGGGGCGCTGGCGGGAGCGCTCGGCGGCACCGGCCTTGAGTTCCTCGGGATTGACGGGCTGGACCTCGGGGCTAACCGGCGGGTTGGCCAGCTCCTCGTCGTATTGGCGGGCGGCGTCAGGTGCGGCGTCGCGGGACGTTTGTTCGCTCATGGGGGGTGTCTTTCTGTGTTGGCGGCGGCCCCCCGGGTGCGGTGGTTGCGGCGCAGGAAATTCCGGCAGGGCGGTCGTTGGCGCGGGGCGGGTGGTTCATGCGAACTCCCTCCGGAAGCGCCAGACGCTCTGGACCAGTCCTTGCAGCATGCAGCAACTAAGCACAAAGGAGCCACCGTAGCTGATGAAGGGAAGCGGTATGCCCGTGATGGGCACCAGCCCGATGGTCATGGCGATGTTCACGAACACGTGCACTGCGAAGAGCGCCGTCACGCCAATGGCGAGCAGCGTCCCCAGCCGGTCCCTCGCGGAATCGGCGATGCGTATGCCGTTGAACAACACTATCCCAAACAGGCCCAGGACCGTGAGGCTTCCCAGAAATCCTTTTTCCTCCGCGATGACCGCGAAGATGAAATCATTGTGCGCGACGGAGCGAGGCAGATAGCCCAGCTGGGCCTGCGTCCCCTCCGTCCAACCCTTGCCCGCCAACCCGCCGCTGCCCACCGAGATCAGCGACTGCCGCTGGTTCCAGCCGATGCCGCTCGGGTCGTACTTGTCCGGGTTGATGAAGCTCAGCAACCGGTTGCGCTGGTAGTCGTGTAGCGGCAGGCGGAACCAGGTCGAGTCCTCGAAGGCGCCCTTGTCGCGCGAAAACGACTTCGCGTTCCCTTCCATATAGGCGACGTACCGGCTAGTATCCCAGGCCACCGCCCCGATTAGGAGGAGGAACGCTCCCAACGCCCCCGCGAAGAAGCGCGGGGAAAGGCGGGAGACATAGAGCATCGAGAACACCATCGGGGGCAGCACAATCGCCGACTTCAAGTCCGGCTGAAGCAGGATAAGGATCATCGGCACACCTACCGCAAGGGCCAATTTCCCCAGGGCCCCGAGCGACTCGGTTACGGTACCAATCCGCGAGCGCGTGAGCACGCCAGCGACGATGAGGAGCACTGCCACCTTCGCGGTTTCCGAAGGCTGGAACGAGAACGGCCCCAGCGGAATCCAGCGCTGCGCGCCCCAGCGCGAGGCCGCCTCGCCCGAGATGCCCGGAACGAGCACGATCGCCAGCGGCACCAGGCACAGCAGGTAGAAGCCGTGCGCCACCCGCAGCCAAAAGCGGTAGTCGATCAGCGACACGACCACGTAAACCCCGGCGCCCAAGCCGAGAAAGACCAGCTGTTTGAACCAGTCTTGCCGCAGCCAAGAGGCCGAGGCGGCCTGGGGGATCGAGTGCTGGGCGGAATAGATGAACGCCACGCCGACCGCCCCCAACGCCAAGAGGGTGGCCGGCGTCAACCAGTCCCAATGCGAGCGGGTAGCCGGCCGGAGAAGGCGGGCCAGTTCGGCGGCGGCGGCGGACAGGCGCACGGGGTGGAAGGGGTCCGCCGGTCGGACCCCGCGGGGGCTAGAAGGCGGAGCCGTCCGCTTTGGTGCCGCAGAGGGAAACGCGGACGCCCAGCTCCGCGGCGAGCGCGGCCTTGGCGTAGAGCGCGAGGTCGGCGGCGCGGGCGTCGTTGGCGTAGGCCACCTGCAGGTGGTTGGCCTGGTGGCGCGCCATCATCTGGTCGCGCGTCACCCCGTAGGTCACGGCGTGCATGATCGGCCACTGCGAGGTGGTCTCGCGCCAGCGCCGCTCGGTCTCCTCGCGAGGCAGGGTCACGACCCGCGCCCGGCCGAGGTCCATGTGGAGGCGGCCGCCGGCGACAAAGACGCGGCTCCAGACGATCTCTCCGGGGCGAGCGATGCCGCGCACGGTGCCGCCGCCAAGGCGGAAGTACATCGGCGGCTGGCGCAGTGAGTCGGTCCCGCGGTAGCCGCCGATGTGGTGCGCGGGCGGCGCCGCGCCCGAGATGAGGAAGACCCAGACGTAGTCGGGCACGGTACCGCTCCGGTCCACGTCGCCCCAACGGAGGTCGTGCAGGGTGTTCTCGACCGGTTGGCCGAGCGCCGCGTGCACGCGCTGGGTGAAGAGGCCGTCGAGGCCGGCGCATTCGTCGACCTCATTGAAGTGGGTTAGTGGCTGCCCGGGGCGGATGATGCGCCCGGCGGCGTTGCGCACCGGGGGGCGGTCGGCATTGTTGAGCAGGCCCTCGGCGAGGTCGCTGGCGGGTAAGAGGTCTTTCAGACCCTGTTGGTACTGGATGCCGATCGCGTCGCAGCCGAACTCGTCGCCCAGCCGCGCGGCGGCGATGTAGGTCCGGCACTGCCAGAGCACCTGGTTCTCCGTCAGCTCGGTGGCTTCGTCTTGGCCGAGGTGGAACTTCATCCCCTTGCGCTGGAGCCAAGCGTACACCGCGCGGGCCTCGTCCTCGGACACGAGCTGGGCGGCGGCGTAGAGGGCGGACTGCGAGAGGCGCTCCTTGTAGACGCCGAGGGGGAACAGGAGCTCGTCCGGGATGATGGCGTTGTACATCCCCATGCAGCCCTCGTCGAAGACGCCCAAAATGGCCTTGCGCGTGCGCAGCTCGTTCGCGAGGCGCCGGGCGAGCGCCTTGGCCCGCGGCGGTACTTTCGCCCGCGCGAAGGGCCGGACGTGCGGGGTGGGGTGACGGACGCGTCCAGTGCGGAGCCACTGGCGCAGCCCGCGGAGGAAGAAGTCGTCCTCGAACCGCTCGCTCCAGAGCGTCGAGTAGCGCACGCCCGCCTTGGTGAGCGAGCCGTTGAGGTTCAGCATCCCGACGAGGCCCGGCCAAGTGCCGCTCCAGTTCGCGACGGTCAGAATGGGCCCACGGTGGCTCACGAGCCCGGCGAGAACGTGGTGCGAGTACTGCCAGACGGCCTCCGCCACGATGAGCGGGGCGGTGGGATCGAGTCGGGCAAAGACCTCCATTCCCTCCTTCTGCGAGGCGATAAAACCGTGGCGGCGTTGTGGGTCGTAGGGGTGTGCGCGGACCAGCCGCGCGCCGTGGCGGGCGAGGGCGGCGCCGAGGGCCTGCTCGAGCGTGTGCTGGGCGGGCCAGCAGACCTCATTGGCCGACTGCCGGAGGTCACCGCTAGCGACAAGGTAGACGTTCATGGGAAAAGGCGGAGGCGGCAACGGCCTCCGGGCCCGATTCCGTCCGCGGGGTTCGCGCGCGGCAACAGCAGAAATCGTGCGCCGCGAGGGCGCCGTCGGCCGAAGCCGACCTCAGAAGCGCCAGTCGAGCTCCAAGCTGGCGAAACCGGCGGCCTTCTCCGAGCGCAGCTCGTAGTTCCGCGCCTCGTACTCGGCCCGCACCATCGGCACCACGCCGGCGCCCAGCCGCAGGCTGACAAGCGGATCCGGTTTCCAGGTGACCGCCGGGCCCACCCGGACCGCCCGGTACTCGAGACGCGTCCGGTCCAACCGCACTTGGCCGGGCCGCGGCCTCCGCGGGTCTTCCGTGACGTAGAACGAGCCGAAGTCCGCCTCGGCCACGAACTCCGCCTTGAGCGTCTGGCTCGGCTCCCAGGAGACGCCGGTGCGCGGGTAACCGACCCACACCTTCCAGCCCGGCTCCGGGCTCCAATCAAACGTCGCCACCGGCATCAGCCGGCCCGTGCCCCGGGCCAGCGAGTCGAAGACGAAACCGAAGCCCGCGCTAAAGTCGTTCCCGAACTTGCGGCTCGCCACCGCGATCACGCCCACGCTCATCCCCTTTGAGGTGAAGCCGCTGCCCGCATTGGCGACCCCCGGGCTCACGCTGGCGAACAGGCTCCAGTCGGGGCTCAGGTTGCCGAACAACCCCAGCCCGGCGCTCAGCCCTTGAAAGTGCTGCGGCAGCGGCGTGCCCGCCGCGGTCTCGAGGTCGTGGTGCCGGTAGCGCAGGCTCAGCAGCGGGAACCAGCCGCTCCCCAGCGGGGGCAGCGGCACGGACAGCTTCGCGCCGGTCTGCGTCACCCGCATGTCGCCCGCGGCCACGCCCGCGGCGCTGAAGTCAACTCGTCCGGTGAAAGCGGCGTCGACCGTCAGGCCGATCCGCGCGTTGGCTGGCCGGCCGCCGGGAGCACCGCCGCGCAGGGCGCTCCCCGTGATCGGTTGGGCGAGGGCGGGGAGAGCGGCGAGCAGGGCCGCGGCGAGGCAGGGCAGAGCGGAACGGAGGGGTCTCATGGGGATAAGTCGGGGAGGAAAGCCCGGGCGGGCGTAGGTGCAAACCGTCCTCACGGGTTTTCCGGTCGGGCGAGGCGTTGGTGGACCGCGGCGAGGTCGAGGCCCTCGATGCGGAGCAGTTTTCGGCTCGCGGTGGTCCCCCGCGCGACGTTGACCGCGGAACCCGGTAGCCCGAGACGTGCGGCGAGGTCCGCGCAGAGGCCGGCGTTGGCGCGGCCCTCCACCGGCGCGGCCTGGACGCGCACCTTGAGGGCGTCCCCGAGCCAGCCGGCGACCGACGTCCGCGGCGCGTTTGGGATCACCTTCACTGGCAGCAGGTAGGAGGGCGGCACGGTGTGGCTTCAGGTAACGCGGTCGAGCGCCTCGCGGAGGGCGCCGATGATGTCCGCTGCCGGCTCGGTACCGCAGCAGAGGCGGAGCAGGTCGGGATCGAGGCCGTTGGCGGCGAGCTCAGCCCGGCCCGCGGGGGTCGTCACGAGGTCGTAGTGCGCGAGGTAGAGAAACGGGCAGATCAGCGTGGTCCGCATCCCGAAGCTGGGGCCCTTGGGCAGGCGGAGGGCGTCGTAAAACGGTTCCAGCGCCCCCGTACGGCGGAGGGTGAAGGTGATCATCCCTCCCGTCGCCGTCGCCCCGCGCGCGAGGTGGCGGTAATTGTCCGCCGAACCGTCCTGCAGCGCCCAAAACACGTCCCGCACCGCCGGGTGGCTGCGCAGGAACGCCGCCACCGACCCCGTGTTTGCCTCGATCTGCCGCACGAGTTCCGGGGCGTGGCCGATCTGGGCGGCGAGGCGGGCGAGGTCGCGCGGGTGCACCGGCTCGAGGGCGGCGGCGGCCCGCGTGCGCAGCTCCGCGGCGTCCGGCCCCGCTGGGTTCACCGCCACCAGGCCCGCGACCAGATCGCCGTCGCCCGCCGCGTACTTGGTCAGGCTGGTGACGACGAGGTCCGCGTGCGGGAGCACGTCGAGGCTGAAGACGGAGGCCAGCGAGGGATCGGCGACGAGGCGGACACCGTGCCGGCGGCAGAGTTCGGCGAGCGCGGGCAGGTCGGGCGTCTGGATGAGGGGGTTGGTGGGCACCTCGACCATCACCCCCGCGAGGCGGGAGCCGTGGGTGGCGAACAGCCGCTCCAGGCCGCCGCGGTCAAGGACGTCGGACGCGGACAGGTAATCGCCCGGGCCGCGGGTGAACTTCCGGAGCAGCGCGATGGTGTCGAGGTACAGCCATCCCAGCTGGAGCCAGGCGGTGCGCCCGCGGGCGGCCTGCAGTTCGGACACGGCACGGAAGGCGGCCCAGACCGCGTTCATCCCGCAGGTGGCGGGGAGCAGGTCGGCGTCCGCCGCGCCGGGCAGGGCTGACCGGAGGTGGCGGCGTACTTCGCCAAGGGCGTCGCCGGGGAATATTTCCTCGGCCTCCACCGCGGGCAGGTGGCCAAGGCGGACGAGGCGCTCCTCCGCGGCGCGCGACGAGAGGAAGCCGCCGAGGTGCTGCAGGTAGAGCTTCGCCGCGCGGGCCACGTCCGGGTCGGGGCGGTGGTGGACCCCGTGGATGCCGTCATGGGCGCAGGGCCGAGCGTCGGCCCCGGACCTGAGATGCGCGGCCAGGTCCCGGGCCATCCGGGCCGACGAGACGAGCCAGAGGGTCCGGTCGGGTCCGATCGCGGGATCGACGAGGCCCAGATGGGCGGCGAGCAGGCGCGGCCATGGGTGCACCACGAACCGGGGATAGCCCGAGGTGAGCTGGCTGAGCGTGGCCGGGTCCTTTTCCTCGTAGCCGCGGACGTCGCGCATCGTCGGGAGGCTGCACGACACCGCGTGGGGGCGGTCAGGGATGCGCTGGCCGAGCGGCAGATGGGTAAAGGCGGAGCTCACGGGCGGGCGCGGAGCTTTGGGCCGCCGCCGCTGCTGGCAACACCGGCTTATGGCGTGCCGGGATGGAAACGGGTTGCGGGCCCACCGCTCGCCGCGTCTAGGTTGGGTGCGATGAAGCTCCTCTCCTGGAACGTGAACGGCGTGCGCGCCGCCCTCGGCAAGGGCCTGCTCGAGTGGATGCGCGCCGCGCGGGCGGACGTGATCTGCCTCCAGGAGGTCAAGGCGGTGGCGGGCGACGTGCAGCACGTTGAGTGGCCCGCCGGCTACGAGGTGGTCTGGAACGCGGCCGAAAAGAAGGGCTACAGTGGGACTGCCGTGCTCACGCGCCGGCCCCCGCTCTCGGTCACGCTCGGCATCGGCTCGGCGGAGCACGACCGCGAGGGCCGGGCGGTGACGGTCGAGCTGGAGGAGTGCTTCGTGGTGGGCGTCTATACTCCGAACGCGCAGCCCGAGCTGGCGCGGCTGCCCTTCCGCCAAGCCTGGGACCGGGCGCTGCTGGCACACGTGCGGCGGCTGGAGCGACGCAAACCGGTGATCTTCTGCGGCGACCTCAACGTGGCGCACGAGGAGATCGACCTCGCGCGGCCGAAGGAAAACGTGGGCAACCCGGGGTTCTCGGACGAGGAGCGCGCGGGCTTCCGCGACTTCCTCGCGGCCGGCTTCATCGACACCTTCCGGGAATTCGAGCGGGGGTCGGGCCACTACAGCTGGTGGACCTACCGGGCGGGCGCGCGCGAGCGGAACATCGGGTGGCGCATCGATTACTGCCTCGCCAGCGCCGCCCTGCGCCCGCGCCTGCGGCGAGCGTGGATCGAGCCGCACGTGACCGGCAGCGACCATTGCCCCGTTGGGGTGGAGCTCAAATGAGTGCCGCGGCCCTCGAACTGCGGTCCCGCCTGCTGGGCCCGCCCCTCCGCACCCTGGCCGTCGCCGAGAGCCTGACGGGCGGCCGCCTGCAGGCGCTGGTCACGGGCGTTTCCGGCGCGTCGGCCTACTTCCTCGGCGGGTTGACCGCCTACGCCATTCCCCAGAAGACCCGCTTGCTGGGAGTTGATGCCGTGCACGCCGGCGAGGTGGACGCCGTCTCGGCGCGGGTGGCTGCGGAGATGGCCGGCGGGGCGTGCCGGCTGTTCGGGGCGGATTTCGCGGTGGCGACGACCGGCTTCGCGGAGCCAGCCCCGGGAGTCGTAAACCCCCGGGCGTGGATCGCGGTGGCGGCGAACAGTGCGTCCGGGCCGCGCGCGCTAGCGCAACGCCTGGTCGAGTTCCCGGGCCGCGGCCGCCAGGACGCGCAACAGGCCGTAGCGGAGGCCGCTCTGGACCTGCTGCTGGAGTGCCTCAGGGCGCCAGCGACTGCACCAGCGACATGATCGGCTGTACCTCAGCGGGGGGCGTCACCCAGTCGCTGTAGAGGAGCTCCGGCATCGTGTAGCGGGTATTGTAGAGGGCGAAGTTGGCCTTGTCGTTGCGCGAGATGTGACCGGCCTTGACGGTCGCCCCGGCGTAGAGCCCGACGGCCTTCGAGTAGGCGAGCATCGGGGTGCGCAGGAGGTTCTCGTTGATCCGTTCGCTCTCTGCCGCCCGAGGGCCAGCGACCGCCTTCGCGTCGACGCCGATGTTGAAACGCTGGGTAAACAGGAGCCGAGGCATCGCGTCGTCGGTGATGATGAAGACGCTTTCGACCGCCTTGGCCCCGAGCTGGAAGCCGACGCTCGCCTCGTTGGCGTTGATGATCACTGGGATGCTCCAGCGACCGTCGGGCTTCTTCACCATAATGATCCCGTAGCCGTCCTGTACCCCGAGCAAGAAGCCGGCCTTGAACTGGTTCAGCACTACGATCGCCTTTGCGCGCTGCCACACGGCGGGCGGGATGGCGAGGTTCCGGCGAGACTGGAACTCCTGGAGGATCGCTTCGCAGGACTCGACGCGGGCCACGAGCTCGGACCGGG
>SYDD01000128.1 GCA_005786775.1 Opitutaceae bacterium | reverse complement strand
GTCTCACTCCCGTATGTCCGCCTCCCCGTTCCCGCTGACTCCGTTGTGCCAGCTTCCGGCTGGTGAGACGGGTCGTATCCTGCGGCTGACGGGGGACGAGGGTTTTTGCCAGCGGATCCGGGAGATGGGCTGCGGGGAGGCGGCCTTGGTGACGAAGCTTTCCGGCACCACGATGAGTCTTTGCCGGGTAAAGGGGATGCGCCTCGCCCTGAACCATCGCGCCGCGATGAGCATTTTGGTCGAGCACCTGCCGCTGGCTCCGCGCTGAAGCGCTTTTCCGCCAGATGGCCGACGAAACCCGTCCCCGGCCCGAGGGAGCCGACGCCGCGGCGCCGCTCCCCGCCCACATCGGCGGGACGCCGGGACGCCGCCGGACGCCGGCCGAGCGAATGCCGGTCTACGCGCTGGTGGGCAACCCCAACTGCGGGAAGACGACCCTCTTCAATGCGCTGACCGGATTGCGCCAGAAGGTGGGCAACTATCCGGGCGTGACCGTGGAGAAGAAGGTCGGCGAGACCTATTCCCAGCACGGTCACCCGATGAAGGTCATCGACCTGCCGGGCGCCTATTCGCTGGCCGCGCGCTCGCCGGACGAGGGCGTGACGCGGGATGTGTTGCTGGGCCGGCGTGCGGACACGCCACAGCCGGACCGGATCATCTGCGTGGTGGACGCATGTAACCTCGAGCGCTGCCTGTACTTCGTCCACCAGATCCTCGATCTGGGCCGGCCGGTGATTGTGGTCCTTAACATGATGGACCTTACGCCCCGCTCTGGGCTGGAGGTACGGGCCGCGGAGCTGGAGGAGGCGTTGGGGGTGCCGGTGATTCCGTGCGAGGCGGTGCGGGGTCGGGGGCTGGTGGAGTTGCGGTTGGCGATGAGCCGGCACGAACTGCCCTTGGCGCGGCATTCGTGGACCGTCCCGGCACCGATCGCCCCGGCGGTGGCGGAGTTGCAGGCCTCCCTCGTGGCCGCGGACGGGCGTCCGCCGCTGATCGCGCGGGCGGAGGCCTTGCTCCTGTTGACCGATCAGGATTCGGTGCGCGTCGCCGGTTCGACCCCGCTGAGCGCCGCGACCGGTACAGTGCTCGAGGGGTGGCGGCGGCGTTGGACGGGGCAGGGCACCGATTGGTCCGCAACCCTCATCAAGGCGCGTTACGAGGCGATCCACGGCCTTTGCCGGGAGGTCATCCGGCGGACCGGAGAGCGCGGGTCCTCGCTGGCGGACCGGGCGGACGCCCTGCTAGTCAATTCCGGCTGGGGCTGGCTGGCCTTCGCGGGGGTGATGGCATTGATGTTCTACGCCATCTTCACTCTAGCGGAACACCCGATGAACCTGATCGACGGGGCGATGGCGGGGATCGCGGACCGGGTGAAGGACGCGATGCCGCCGGGCGACCTGCGGGAACTCGTGACCTCCGGGATCCTTGGCGGGGTGGGCGGCGTGGTGATCTTCCTTCCGCAGATTTTGATCCTGTTCTTTTTCGTCGGGCTGCTGGAGAGCACGGGCTACATGGCCCGCGCGGCGGCGCTGATGGACCGGCCGATGAGCCGGGTGGGGTTGCATGGCAAGTCGTTCATCCCGCTGCTCGGTTCTTACGCGTGTGCGATCCCGGGCATCATGGCGACGCGGACCATCGAGAATGCGAAAGACCGGCTCGTGACCATTCTGGTGGCACCGCTGATGAGCTGCTCGGCGCGGCTGCCGGTGTACCTGCTGATGATCGCGACCCTGTTGCCGGGCGACGCGGTGCCGGCGGCAACTAAGGCGGGGTTGATGTTTTTGATGTATGCGCTGGGCACGGCGGGGGCGTTCGGCTTCGCATGGCTGTTCAAGCGGACCCTGCTGCGCGGTGAGGCGCCGCTGATGATCCTCGAGTTGCCGGCGTACCAGCGGCCCCATTTCGGCGAGATCCTGCGGCAGATGCTCGAGCGCGGCTGGCTGTTCCTGAAGAACGCGGGCACGATCATCTTGGCGATCTCGATCGTGCTGTGGTTTCTCAGCACGTATCCAAAGCATCCCGACCCGGCGGCTTCGCCGGAGGTGCAGATCGCGCATAGCTTCGCCGGCCAGACCGGGCGGGTATTGGAGCCGCTGATCCAGCCGCTGGGCTTCGATTGGCGGATCGGCATCGGCCTCGTCACCTCCTTCGCGGCCCGCGAGGTGTTCGTGAGCTCGATGGGTGTCATCTTCGGCGTGGAGGGGGCGGAGGAGGACACGGCGCCGCTGCGTGATGCCCTGCGGGCGGCGCAGTGGCCGGATGGCGCGCCTTTATTCACCCCGCTCGTGTGTCTGGCGCTGATGGTGTACTATGTCTTCGCAATGCAATGCATGAGCACCGTGGCGGTGGTGAAACGGGAGACCAACTCGTGGCGCTGGCCGCTCTTCCAGATCGCCTACATGACGGGCACGGCGTGGGTCGTGACCTTTCTGGTGTACCAAGGCGGGCGGCTGCTGGGCTTCTGAACCGGTGAACGCGGACCTCCAGTCCAAGCTGGCCCTTGCGATCGTGGCGGGAGCCGTGGCGGGCCTCCTCGTGGCGTGGTTGCGGCGGCGGCGGCGCGCGGGGTGCGGCGGGGACTGCGGGTGCGCGCCGAAGGTCGGCGGCCCGCGCGTACGGCGCTGAAATTCCGGAGGCGGGCGGGCGGGCCGCCATTGCCTTTGCCCGCGTGGCCGCGCAAGCTCCGCGCCCGATGTACCCCTCCGCCCCCGCCCCCGAGTCCCGCCGCCATTTCGTCTCCCGGCTCGCCGCTGCCGGCGCCGCCCTACCGCTCGCCTCGCTGGTGGCGGCCGAGGGCCGCAAGAAGGAGGCCGCTGCGCCGCTGCCTGCTTGGCAGGGCGGGAAGACCCAGCTGCACGTGTTCTCGAAGCCTCTGCACTGGATGTCCTGGGCGGACACGGCGGCGATGGTAAAGGCCGCGGGCGGTGACGGCGTGGACTTCACCGTCCGCAACGCGCAGGGCCACGTGTTGCCGGAGAAGGTAACGGAGGACC
>SYDD01000127.1 GCA_005786775.1 Opitutaceae bacterium | reverse complement strand
GGGCAACTACACGCTGTTGGACACGCACGGGGATTTCGGCGGCCGCACCCAGCTTTCGTCGGGTCAGGTGGCGGGCTTCATCCCGCGCACGGCCAATGCCGCGCTGTCCTGGCGGCACCGCGCGTTTAGCGTGCGTTACCTGCTCAATTTCACGGGGGATCATTTGCAGACCTATTCCCCGGCGAGCCTGGGCCGGAACCTCTACCGCTTCAGCCGGACCATCCAGAACCTCGGGTTCGCGTGGCAGGTGCGGCCGGAGCTGAACCTGACCTGCGACATCGACAACCTGGCGAACGAGCCGCAGCGCCGTTACCGGGGCATTCCCGACCAGCTGCAGGCGCACAACCTGACCGGCACGACCGTCACGGTGGGCGTCAGCGGGCGATTCTAGCCCCGGGGCTTCTGGCCGGCGGCGCGGGGCGTCGGGGCGCTTCGCCGGGGTGTCTGCGACGGTAGGGATGGGTCAGGTTACCTGACCTCGTACCGCGCGCGTCAGCGCCGATCGTTGAGGATTCCGGGATCCATCCGGCAATGAAGCACGGCGACGAGCCGAATCGCATCGGGGTCGATGCGGTAGAACACGGCGTAGGGAAAGCGACGAACCAGCACTCGCCGGAGCCCTCGATGCACCAGGGGGAAAAGCTCGGGGTGGCGGACGAGATGGAAGACCGCGGCATCCACCCTACGTACGAAATCTTTGCCTAATCCGGGAGAGCGAAGCTCGTACCAGTCGTGGGCGGCGATTAGATCGGACGCTGCCGCCGAGGTCGGCCGGACAGGAATGGGCATCAGCGGCGCAACAGTTCGTCGCGCACCTCGTCCCAGGGTCGCCCCGGATCCGGGTTCGCCTCCAGGGCGTTGAGGCGGCGATCCAGTTCGGCCCGTTGCGCGGACGAAATCGGCACCCCTTGTGGCTCAGCGGCGATACCGTCCCAGATTTCCTCGACCAGCAGGATGCGCTCCGCCTGGGAAAGGGTGCGGAGTTCGGCTTTCAGGACAGGGTTCATCAGCGGGAGGAAGGTGACGGCGAGCGGAGTCGGAGGGTGCCTCAATTGGCGGAGGCGTAATCCGCGGAGGGATATCTGTATTTCCGGTGCGGAAGGGTCAAGTTGCCGGCGGCCCGGATTCCGGGGTGAGCGCACGGTACATCGGGGCCAGGTCCCGAAGGCAGGGTCCGATCCATCCCCGCATCCTACGGAAATGACCGAAGGACCCACTAGCCCCGACGCAGCTTTCCGGCTACGCGGGACTCCGGGGCGTCCACGGGCGGGGTGTGGAAGTGGGTGTGAGCCTCCAGCTTGAGGCGGTGCATCGCGAGGCTCAGGTCGGCATAAAGGGCGCCGGCCGCCGGTACCGCGGTGCCGGCCTCCAAGCGCTCGGAGGTGCGGTGGAAGCGTTCGCTTAGGGCGCGCTGCTCGTCGTGGTCCCCGAGGGCACGCAGGAGCCGCCGCACCTGGTTCGCCCGCCGCTTGGCGGTGGTCACGCGGCGGGCGGCGGCGGCGTAGCTCACGCGGCCGGCCTTGGCCTCGCGCAGCAGCCCGCACTCGAAGGCGCGGCATTGGCCCGGGCGGTCCGCGTAGAGTCGGCACGAGCCGTCCGCGCAGAGGGCGGCGCAGGGTTGGGGAAAGCGGGCCGCCTGCCGCCCGCGCGCGGCGGCGATGGGGAGACCGAGCTGGGCCAAGCGGCGGGCGTTGTCGCCGGGCTCGAGCCGCACGAGGTCGAAGAGGGTGCCGTCACAGCACATCCCGCAGGAGCGGCAGAGATCTTCGGCGGGTTTCACGGGGGCCACGATCCGGCGGCCCGGGGGTCCTTGGCAAGGCGGAGCGGCGGGGGCGGAGGATCCGGCGGGGCGCCGGCTCAGGTTGCCGGGGCGCGGTCCGGCGGTTCGGCGAGGCAGTTGTCGGGAAAGGCGGAACGTTGGCGCAGCCAGTCGTCGAGGCAGCAGGGGTTGGTGAGCGCCTCGTGCAGGGCCGAGCCGAAGTCATAGGCGCGCTCGTCGTAGCCGGCGGCCTCGATGGCCTCGTCGACCCCGAGCATCACCGAGAACATCCGGGCGCGGATGGGGGGGATGTAGACCGAGGTGATTTCCACCGTGGGGTCCGCGAGGTGGGCGGCGCAGGCCGCGGCGTCGCTGGTGTGGTGGGAGCGGCAGGGTTGGGGCCGGCCGGCGTAAATCGAGCAGGAACCCACCTGCAGCAGCGGGCAGGCCTGGCGGCTGTCGTCCCGCTTGCTGCCCGTGAAGGCCGCGACCCGGCCACGGTGGGCGGCGAGGCGGTCCACGGCCTCCGTGAGCGCCTGGGGCGAAAAGTTGAGCTGCAGGTGATCGGCGGCGAACAGGACCTCGTGGGCCTGCGCGTCGACCGCCACGTGGCAGCAGGCGGCGCAACCGTCGCGGCAGGCGACGACGGCGCGGGCGGCGGCCGGGGCGGAGGTGTAGGCGCGGTCGAGTTCCTCCGCGCCCCAGCGGAGGGTGTCCATCAGTTGTCGGGGCGAGCGCAGGCGGCGCAGCTTGGGTCCGAGTTGGGCGAGCGTGTGCTCGAAGAGGTCGGAGCCGTCGGCGGCGGGGGCGGGAGCGGGCATCGGGGCCCTGAGCCGTCGCAGGAAGCGGGCGAATGGCGACTGAATACCGCCGGCCGCCCGCGTTGCGGTTGCGTTCGCGGGCCCGGTACGTCAGGTCTGCTGCCGTGCAGGCCGCCGCATTGCTCACCCTTTCCCCCTCGCTGGCCGCCTTCGCCCCGTTCTTCCGGCCCGAGGCCACCCCGTGGGAGTGGCTGCG